>CAZNBC010000290.1:0-2408 GCA_964571125.1 uncultured Bacteroides sp. | reverse complement strand
CTCCTCTTTCAAGAATGAAAATCTTGCGTCCTAGCCGATAGACGAATGGGCCATTTAAGCGCCGGCTCCCAAAGAGGGGAATGCCGAGTCACTGAGTTTTTGACGCTCAGGTGACGGCGCCGTTAGTGCAGGCTGAGGTTAATCAGGCTGCAAGCTTGTTTACGTGATGAGCGAGCTTGCTCTTGAGGTTTGAAGCCTTGTTCTTTGAGATGGTCTTCTTGGCTGCCAAACGGTCGAGCATAGCGGTCACTTTCACCAGTGCTGCTTCAGCTTCTGCCTTGTTGGTCATCTTGCGGATGTTGCGCACAGCGTTGCGTGCGGTTTTGGCGTAGTAGCGGTTGCGCAGACGGCGTGATTCGGTTTGGCGAATTCTTTTAAGCGACGATTTATGGTTTGCCATAATTTCTTTGTTGCTAATGCTTTGAGTTACGTTTTAAATTGTAGCCCATAGGAGAATCGAACTCCTCTTTCAAGAATGAAAATCTTGCGTCCTAGCCGATAGACGAATGGGCCAACGGTTTTGAGGTGCCCTACGGGGTATCCCGCAAAAGCGAGTGCAAATATAGACAGTTTTTTTCATACCCACAAACTTTTGTCAAAAAAGAGGTGATTTTTTGTGTTATAGAGCATTTTTTCGGGTATTTGGGAGTGTGTTTTGAGGAGGGAATGGTAATTTTGATGGTGTAATGTCAGAGACTCTTCATGTGATATGCCTGCGCACGACGCGCTATAGCGACCGCCATGCGATACTTTCGGCCTACTCTCTCGAGCGTGGGGCGGTGTCGCTGCTTGTGCCCGAGGGGCGCAGCCGCGGAGCAGTGCGTGTGAGGGCGTTGACACTGCCTCTTTCCATCGGTGAATGTGAGGTAGATGTGCGTCCCGGGCGTTCGGTCTACAATTTTCATGATTTACGTCCGCTGACGGCCCTGTCGGGTCTGCGCGGTAATCCGATGAAGGGTGCCGTGGCACATTTTCTCGCCGAGGTAGTGAGCGGAGTGTTGCGTGAGGGGCAGCCCGACCGCGCCATGTATGAATATGTTGCGGGGTCGATAATGCTTTTCGACGGCATGGATGCCCGCGCGGCGGTTGACTTCCACCTGTGGTTCCTTTATCGATTGGCGGTTGTGGCCGGTGTGGCCCCCGATGTATCTACGTGGCGCGAGGGGCGGTATTTCGACATGGCCGACGGAGTGTTTCGCGCTTCGCCTCCGCTGCATACACATTATCTTTCGTCGGAGGAAAGCCGCGTGGTGGCACTTATGGACAGGATGAGTTACCGTGCCATGCGGTGTCTGAGGCTGAACCATACGCAGCGCAACCGTATGCTCGATGTGATGCTGGAGTATTTCGGGATGCACTACCCCGGAGTGTCGGGATTGAAGTCGCTGAGTGTCCTCAGGGCCTTATTCTAAGGGCGGTGCTTGGGCGGCCGTCACTGAAGACGACGGCGCATGAAGAAGTGGCGTGTGGCAATGAAGAAGAGCACGGCACCGGTAATCTGCATGGCCGCAGTGGTCCAGAACGCAGCCGAGTAGCTGATATACTGCACGAGAAATCCTCCGAGAAGCATACCGAGCCCCATGCCGATGTCCCACGAGATGAGTATGGATGAGTTGGCGGTGCCGCGCTGGTCGTGGCGCGCCATGCTTATAAACATGTTGAGAAATGCGGGATACATCTGTCCGTTGCCCAGGCCGATAAGGAGGGCCGAAAGGTAGTAGGTCCACTCGCCGAGGGCGGTGGCGAAGAGCGTATAGCCCACCGAGGATATGATGACGCCGCGCAAACAGTTTTGCGTGAGGCGTCCCCGGCGCAGGGCCTTTGAGCCGTAGAGGCGCGACATGACCAGTCCGGCCGAGAGAAGCATGAAGAAGATACCTGTACCGTCGGTGATGCCCAGCATCTCCTGACCGTATATGGCCACATAGTTGCTCATGACGCCCCAGCAAAGTCCGAAGAGGGAGATGTTGATGGCTAACAGCCATGCCCGCGACAGAAAGAAGTGGTCAAGGCTCATCGCAGGGCGTCCTTGGCGTATGTCGCGTCGGGGGAGCGCCACGCGGGTAGTGGTGATGAAGCCGAACATGGCCAGCACGAGCGATATCCAGAACAGGAGCGTGAAGTCGGATGTGGCATTATATATGTATATGCCTGCCGAGGGGGCGGTGGCCATGGCAAGATTGTTGCTGAGGCCGTAGTAGCCTATGCCCTCATTGCGACGCGACGAGGGGAGCACGTCAATGGCCACGGTGCTGTTTGCCACGGTAGTAGCCCCGAAAGGTATGCCGTGGATGGTTCGCACGATGGCGAACATCAGCAGCGTGGAGGCGCCGATATATCCGGCAAAGCAGATGAAGAAGGCGAGGAAACAGAGCATGAGCACCTTCTTGCGGTTGAAGCAGTCGACC
>CAZNBC010000289.1:0-2413 GCA_964571125.1 uncultured Bacteroides sp. | reverse complement strand
AATCGACAAGGACTTCATACGCGCCCTGGAGTACGGTATGCCCCCCACATCGGGTATGGGCATAGGCATGGACCGTCTGGTTATGCTTATGACCGGACAGACCACCATTCAGGAGGTGCTCTTCTTCCCGCAGATGCGTCCCGAGAAGACCGCCCGCCGCGATAAGGAAGAGGCTTTCACCGCCGTAGGCGTGCCTTCGGAGTGGGTGGCTCCCCTCTATAAGCTCGGTGTGCTGACCGTGGAGGCCCTCGGTGCTACCGCTTCGGCCGGCAAGCTGCATCAGGACCTGTGCGGACTCAACAAGAAGTTCAAGCTGGGCTACACCAATCCCACAGTGGATGAGGTTACGGCCTGGATATCCGCAGCTGCACCTCAGCCGCAGGAGTAAAACTTCTTTACCCATTCTTAAAAAAGGTTAGGATGGAGGCTGTCGCTCCAACTCTTGGCCTGCATAATCGTTTTCAAGTATAGATATGAGCTTTCCGGGAAAAATAGCAGTGATGGGAGGCGGCAGCTGGGCTACAGCGTTGGCCAAGCTGCTCCTCAATAATTGCGAGCGTATACTGTGGTATATGCGTCGTGATGACCGCATTGACGATTTTCGTCGGCTCGGCCATAATCCGGCTTACCTCACCGATGTGGACTTCGATGTGGAGCGCATAGATTTCTCTTCCGATATAAATTATGTGTGCTCTCAGGCCGATACTTTGCTGTTAGTGATGCCTTCGCCTTATTTCAAGGACCACATGGCAAAGATAACGGTAGATATCAGCCACAAGAATGTGGTGTCGGCCATCAAGGGTATCGTGCCTGATGACAATGAGCTGGTGACTACCTATATGACTACGCATTTCAAGGTTGACCCTAAGAATATGGTGGTCATCGGTGGGCCGTGTCACGCCGAGGAGGTGGCTCTTGACCGCAAAAGCTATCTTACCATAGGCAGCCGCGACCGCTTCCATGCCGAACAGTTTGCCCGCTGCATTGCCGGCAAGGCGCTGACTACCATCATTTCCAATGATGTGGACGGTATAGAGTATGCCGCCGTGCTGAAGAATGTCTACGCCATAGCTGCCGGCATAGTTCACGGTATGCGCTCGGGCGATAATTTCCTTGCGATGCTTGTGAGCAACGCCATACGCGAGATGGAGCGGTTTGTCAACACCGTGGCTCCCTGTCCACGTCAGATATGCGATTCCGTATATCTGGGTGACCTGCTTGTCACGTCATACTCGCGCTTCAGCCGCAACCATAATTTCGGCTCGATGATAGGGCGCGGATATTCCGTTAAGGCTGCGCGTATGGAGATGGAGCAGACGGCCGAAGGATATTACGGCACCAAGTGCATACATGAAATCAACCAGCAGTACGGCGTGAAAATGCCGATACTTCAGGGTATGTACAACATACTCTATCGCGGTGCGCGTGTGTCTCCGACGTTCCAGGCCCTCTCCGAGACATTCGTGTGAGGCGCGCAGGAAGCTCCTATGACGATAAATCATACTTACGACGATAATTATAAAAACCAAAATCAGGATATGAATAATACTATCAACATTGACATTACACATGTGGCTCCCGCAGTCAGTGCAGATGCCGTAAAGGCTCTGGCTCCCGAGGCACTGAAGGCTCAGAAGACTGTAGAGGAGGGTACCGGTGCAGGTAACGACTTCCTGGGTTGGGTGAAACTCCCCTCGACTCTTTCAGAAGAACTCATAAGCGACATAGAGGCCACCGCGGCAAACCTTCAGAAGGATTGTGAATACGTGGTGTGCATAGGTATCGGCGGCAGCTATCTCGGCGCAAAGGCTGTGATAGAGGCCCTTAGCGATTCCTTCTCGGCCTACAAGGCTGAGCATAAGAATCCGCGCGTGATATTTGCCGGACAGAATATCGGCGAGGATTACCTCTTTGAACTGATGCGTCTGCTCGACGGTAAGAAGTTCGGTATTATCGTCATCTCCAAATCGGGCACCACTACCGAGCCCGCTATCGCTTTCCGTCTGCTCAAGGATATGCTCGAGCGTCAGGAGGGTAAGGAGAAGGCTGCAAAGCATATCGTGGCCATCACCGATGCCAAGAAGGGCGCCCTGCGCCAGTTGGCTACCGAAGAGGGTTACCATACTTTCGTCATTGACGACAATGTTGGCGGACGTTTCTCAGTGCTCACTCCCGTGGGCCTGCTGCCTATTGCAGTCGCCGGCTACGACATCCGTGCCCTCATCGCCGGTGCAGCCGAGATGGAGACAGCCACTACCTCAGATGACAATATCGCCCTGACATACGCCGAAGCACGTAATGCCCTTTATCGTGCCGGCAAGAAGATAGAGATACTCGTCAACTACTGCCCCAAGCTCCATTACCTGGGCGAATGGTGGAAGCAGCTCTACGGCGAGAGCGAGGGTAAGGATAA
>CAZNBC010000288.1:0-2419 GCA_964571125.1 uncultured Bacteroides sp. | reverse complement strand
CCTGATTTCCTCAGAGAGCGTACCGATTTGCGCCTCACACTTGACACCCCCGAAGATTTCGCACTTTTGAGCGAGCTATACCGTCGCCACCGCGACGAGACCGACGGTTCGGTCAAGGCACTGGTTGACTTAGTGGACAGCAATCCGTCATACGGCGCCATCATGAAACAAAACATTGAGAAAAACGAGAAATGAATCACGACGACAAGAACCATACATATATAATTGGTGAGATAGGTCAGAACCACAACGGCTCGGTAGACATCGCCAAGCTGATAGTTGACCTCGTGGCACGCCCCGTGCGCGATGAAGCCAGCGACCTTGACCTCGAACCGATGGATGCCGTAAAGCTTACCAAACGTGACCTGTCTGAGGAGCTCGCCGCCTCTCAGATGAACCGTCCATACGACTCACCCCACTCCTTCGGACGCACCTATGGCGAGCACCGCGCATTCCTGGAACTCACCGACGAACAGCACTTCGAGATATACCGCCACGCCAAGAGCCTTGGACTCGATTTCGTGGAGACCCTCTGCTCCGAGGGATGCCTGTCACTGCTGAAACTTTTTACTCCCGACCGGCTTAAGGTAGCCAGCCGCGATCTCACCAATCTGCCTCTGCTCGAGGCCATGGCCGAAACAAAGATACCCATCATACTCTCTACCGGCATGGGGGGCAAAGAGGAACTTGATGCGGCACTTGACGTCATCACGCGCCATCACTCCGACATTGCCATCCTCCACTGCGTAAGCCAGTACCCCACCCGTCCCGACAACCTCAACCTGCGCACTCTGACCTATCTGCAGCGTCACTACCCGCAGTACACCATCGGATTCTCCGACCATACCATAGGCATAGCCGCTCCTGCCGTAGCCGTAGGCATGGGTGCACGCATCATAGAAAAACATATCACCATCGACCGCCGCATGAAGGGCACCGACCAGCAGGGCTCGCTTGGCCCCGACGGCGTAAACCGCATGGTGCGCGACATCCGCGTGGCCGAGCGATGGATGGGACGTGACGACCTCTTCATCGACACCTCCGTAAGCGCCGCCAAAGTTAAGCTTGAACGCTCCATAGCTACACGGCGAGCCATGCAAGCCGGCGAAATCGTCACCGAAAACGACATTCACCTTCTCAGCCCCGGCGACGGATTCCGCTGGGCACAGCGCGATCAGGTGATAGGTCACCGCCTCACCACTGCCTTGGACGCCAATGAGATTATCTACCCCTCATCACTGTCATAATCCATATCAGACTATGTTACCCAAACTGTTTATCACCGATATTGACGGCGTGTGGACCGACGGAGGCATGTATTACACCGCCGATGGCGACATTATGAAGCGTTTCTGCGTCAAAGACGGATGGGGAGTCATATTCCTGCGCCATCTTGGTGTACCCGTGGCCATCATGACCGGCGAGAACACCCCCATTGTAGCACGTCGTGCCGCCAAACTGAAAATCGAAGAGTGCCATCTTGGAGTCAAGGACAAGCTTACACTCGCCCGTGATGTATGCGACCGCATGGGTATCACACTTGACGAAGTGGCCTTCATCGGCGACGACATCAATGACCTCCCCCTACTCAAAGCCGTAGGTTACAGCGGCTGCCCATCCAACACACCCGACTATGTGAAAGCCCACGTGCGCTACGTAGGCTCGGTTCACGGCGGTCAGGGAGCATTCCGCGAGTTTGTGGAAACCATACTTTCACGCGAGAATCTCCTGCTCTCCACAGTCGAGGCCTGCGCCACCAAATAAGGTGCTTACTAATAAACTGCACACTCCCGTAAGCCAAATTATCGGATGGATTGTTGTATCTTTGTAAAACTATGAAGATATGACTACAGACGATATGAAGACATTTGAAGAACTTGGCGTGAACCCCGAGCTGCGCCGTGCCATAGAAGAACTTGGATTTGAATCCCCGATGCCCGTACAGGAGAAGGTCATACCGCATCTGCTGTCAGAGCCGGGCGACGTAGTGGCTCTTGCTCAGACCGGCACAGGCAAGACCGCAGCTTTCGGTCTGCCGATTCTGCAACGTGTCAACCCCGAGCTTAATAAGCCTCAGGCACTTATCATAGCGCCTACGCGCGAACTGTGCCTGCAGATTGGCAGCGATTTGGCCGACTTCTCTAAATACATGCCCGACATAAGGGTGCTCCCCGTCTACGGCGGTTCAAGCATCGAAAGCCAGATACGCGGTCTGCGTAAGGGCGCACAGATTATCGTGGCGACTCCCGGACGACTCATTGACCTCATCAATCGTGGCGAGGTTGACATGAAGAATGTGCATACCGTGGTGCTTGACGAGGCTGACGAAATGCTCAACATGGGCTTCCTTGACTCAATCGACGCCATTCTGAGCCATGTGCCAGAAGACCGCAAGATGCTGATGTTCTCGGCCACAATG
>CAZNBC010000287.1:0-2420 GCA_964571125.1 uncultured Bacteroides sp. | reverse complement strand
CAGGGCGATGTAAACTGCTGCTCAATTATGGATATTACCCTGCAATCCGATGAAGACAAGCCGGAGTTCATTGCGGTGGAGGGAAACAATTACGACTCGAAGTTTACATGTACCGAAGCAAGTACGATTGAGAGGATTTATGCAGCTTTCGGTCAGGAACCATTTTACAGTATCAGAACCGGCAAGCAAGGATTCAGCGGCAAGACAACATCAGAAGCCTATGAGTATTACAATTCCTACGTAGGGCCGGAGCGCAGAGCAATCTCCAGAATCCTGAAAAAGATTTTCGACCATTGGTTTGAGAGAGCCAATCCCAGTGATAATTATGCTATCCAGCCCCTCGTATATGTCAGCAATCAATCTGTAAACCAGCCACAGGCTCAAATAGTAGTCAACAACAATGGAACATCTAATAACTCCTAAAGAAGCCCAGTCGTTAGGTCGTCCCATGTCGGGAAAGATTGACGACACGAAACTCAATGCCTTCATAACCGAGGTAGAGTTTATGAACATCAAGCCGGTACTTGGTGACACCCTATTTATGGCTCTTCTTAAAGACGGTGATACCAATGAGGATTACAAAATACTTCTCAATGGTGGAACCTATGAAGACACTGACGGCAATCCGTGTTCATTCACGGGACTTAAAACAACAATCGCCTATTTCGTCTATGCTCAGAATCTGATGTCCGGAGATATTCAAGCAACTCGCTTTGGGGTGGTATTCAAGGAAGACGACTATTCAAGCCATATATCATCGAAGGAGCGTTCCGATGCATACAACAACACCCTGGAGGTTGCCAACTACTATCTGAGTGAGTGTGTGCGCTTCTGCAATACCAAAGGACTTATTCAGAGTGCGAAAAAATCTCGACCCAATACCAGTGGTTGCACCATTCGTAAAATCGGCTAAAACTTTCCACAATGCCCCTGATCAACAAACAACAGCTTATTGGTGATGCTTCCCAAATCCGTCATGAGACGCTTGAGGGGCACAATACCGCTGAGCGTGTCGGCAAGATGTTCCATGACATCATCGAAGCGTTTGAGGAATACTTTCTCAGCAAGATCGATCCCGACACGGCCCAGAAGCTCATCACATTCCTTGAGGGAGTGGAGTTTGGCAATTTCGTCCCAGGCATAATGGGGCAAGGCGGAAAGGTCAACCAATACGGTGACGGGGAACTACAGAGCCTTATCCTCCATAAGTTTTTGGAAGTTCCCGAACTCCGGTACAACCGTGTCAGCATTGAGGTAGGCAACAAGTGGCGGGCTCCGGGCGGTGGCATAGTCCTCAAATGTGTGCCCGACAAGGACACTGACGGAAACCTCTTGATGACCGGAACCGTCACCCTCCATCTTGAAGAAGGAGAGATCGGCACAGTCGCGGTAGATGATATTTGTTGCGGAATATTCCATAACGAAGCCCGTGTTACCTCCAACTCCGCAGTGGACTATGACGATGGTCTTGGTAACTTCCGTTTCGCAGGATTCTACTCCGTGTACTTCCGCATAACGGAAATTGTCGAGAGCGGCCACAATTCAGTCTTCCGCTATGTCCTCCGGCCTGTGTCCGCAAGGTGGATGCATACTTTCCATCCCACTGAGGCGATGCATTTTGTAGGATACGGCAACTTCTCCAACAAGGACCGCCAGACCTCACGCTATTCAACTCGCACCTACGAGCGCTATCTGCAAGATGTCAACGACTGGGAGTTCACGGCCTCCAACATCGCCGCCCAGTTCGGAGATTTGAGCAACCTGTCCGCCTTCGGCATGAATATGGCAGGTTACTCCGCTTACCTCAATAACATCTACATGATCGGTCGCATAGAGCAGATGGAAGCTCTCTTCCCGAGAATGGAGATTGACACCGATGGTGACACATTCATCGCCTTCGGAGAGACCAAGATGATTACCTGCAAGGTATTCAGAGGGTGGGAGGAAGTGACCGACCAAGTGACGAAATGGACGGTGACCAGAGATTCGGGTGACGCCCTGGATGATGCCTCGTGGGCTTTGAAACCCAAGGTGCAGAATTTCAATGGCAGTATTGAAATATGCTTCACTCAAACCGAGAATGACTTGGGGTCTAATCCTCTTGTATTGAGCACCCTTTACACTTTTGTCGCAGAGATTCAAGGTTCTCCGGCAGCCACAGCAAACTTAACGATCTAAACTATGCAGAGTAATAAGAAAAGAATAAGGAAAGAATTTGCGCCGCTTACCGTTGCAAACTCTATCCGATGCATAACCCCTGCTTCGCCGACAACCCAAATCTACAATGGCAGTAACGGTGAGTATGAGCCTGACCGTGAGATCACGCCTTCCATAATTCTTCCGGAAGTCGTAGCCAATGCCTCGGATGGCAGCTGGCCGAACCCTTATGCCAATGCGATGCTTTCTGACATGCATTGGTT
>CAZNBC010000286.1:0-2442 GCA_964571125.1 uncultured Bacteroides sp. | reverse complement strand
ACTACCCCAACGGCATCATCGGCGGCTATCTGCCCAACTTCCCCTCGTTCCGCGAGGGTGTGGCGCTCGGCCCGTTCCTTGAAAAGAAGTTCGGACTCCCCGTGTTTATCAACAACGACGGTGACCTCTTCGCCTATGGTGAGGCTCTTGCGGGCGCTCTTCCCGAAATCAACAGCCGCGTAGCAGCCGTGGGCAGCAAGAAAGTGTACAAAAACATTCTCGGCTTCACTTTCGGTACCGGATTCGGCATAGGTATGGTCATTGACAACCGCCTCAACCGCGGTAACAACTCTTGCGTCGAGACATTCTGTCTGCGCCACAAGGACCTCTCCGACATCTATGTGGAAGAGGGTGTAGCCATCCGCGCCATCAAGCGCCTCTATGGCGAATATTCGGGCAATCCCGGCCACACATTTGAGCCCAAGGACATCTACGACATCGCAGAAGGCAAGATTGAAGGCGATGTACAGGCTGCCCTCCGCGCCTTTGAGAAGTTTGGCGAGATTGCCGGCGACGCCATCGCTACCGCCGTGACCCTCACAGACTCACTGGTAGTGCTCGGTGGCGGTGTATGCGGCTCAAGCAAATACTTCATGCCCGCCCTGCTGCGTCAGCTGCGCGGCGAACTTCACTCACTGCGCGGTGAGACGCTGCCCCGCCTCCCCGAAAAGGTGTTCGACCTTGACAACGAGGAAGAATTCGCTCAATTCGCCGCCGGCTCCGCACGTCCCATCAAAGTGTACGGCAGTGACGAGACCGTAATTTACGACCCCATGAAGCGCACCGGCGTCATCATCTCCAAGCTCGGCGCCTCCAAAGCCATCTCCCTCGGCGCCTACTCCTTCGCCCTCGCCGAACTCGACAGCCGCGAATAATCCCCTCCTCCCCATTAAAAGCCCAACTGAAAAGGCCGTGTGTCCAATCCTGACGCACGGCCTTTTATATGAGGGGGCTAACCCGAATGAGCATTATGAGTTTAGTAGTTGAGGCCAAAGTGCCAGAGGGGAATCAGGCGGGGATTGCCGTACTCAATATCGTCGCGCACGATGTAGCCGCTGTCAACGCCCTGAAGTTGACGGCCGCCCTTTGAGTGACCACCTATCTCAAAAGTATTGTCAGAGATACGGAAGTCGCTGACTTTTGAGGTCATGACGTCGTTCATCACCCTCATCTGATTATAGAAGAAAGTCTCACGCACATTGCCGATATTAGGCTCTCCGCTACCTACGGCATACATAAGATTGGAGTTATCAAGATATATCTTCTCTACCTTGCCGAGTCCGCGAAATCCCCCCGTATCATCGCGCACCTGAGCCAACATACCGGCTTTTTCAAGATAGAGCAGATAATCTGGCACGTCATTTTTACTTACCTTAAGTTCGGCACTCAGACTCTGTATACTTGGCTTTACCGGAGCAGTGCGGGCTATCACGGCCATGAGCTGACGAAGTTTACGTGTAGTCGACACATTCATCCCTGCATATAGCGGGATGTCAACTTCTACCGTCTGCGCCACTACCTGCTGCAACCTCATGGCATACGTCTCGGGGGTGCAGAAAGGATAGTAGCCGTAGCGCAGATATTCACGAAACAGCGGGAGGGGGTGGAAGTCCTCTGCCAACTTCACTTCACCCCTGAGTATCTCGTCAAGGGTATAGACAGGCAGTGTTATGTCATGGAAGAGCTTCAGGAACTCGCGAAACGATAGCCCCTGCATCTCAAACAGCAACGCACGACGGCTCAAATCGGCCTGTCCCTTGAGAATATCAAGCACCGAGCTACCGGTAAATATCACGCTTAGAGCCGGATGACCGTCATATATCTGCTTCAGCTCCCTCGACCAATCGGGATATTTATGTATCTCATCAAGGATAATATGGGTGATACCCTCTTTGACACACTCGTCGGCAAACTCAGCTATGGTATGGTCGGTAAAGTAGGAATGATCCGCCGAGGTATAGAACCACTGATTCCGGTTCTCCTGACTCAGAAGATACTGCTTCACCATCGTTGACTTTCCCACGCCTCGCGGCCCCACGAGCCCGACAAGACGTTCATCCCACATAATTCTGTCGTACATATAGCGGTGAAACTCCCGAGGCGTCCTCTGAAGCTGCTCCTGCATGTACGTTATGAGCCTAATGTCTATCATATCACACCGTTTTAGACTGCAAATATAGCATAAAATCCCCTTCAAGAGGACAGTTTTCCGCAATTTTATCCCCTCGAAGGGGATAAAATCACCCAAAATCGTCCCCTTCGAGGGGACAAATCGCCTTATTTCTACCCATGATGTTTTTTTAAGGAAATTTCAAAATAGTTTTGTAACTTTACAGCGCATATCGTTGCGGAGTCCCGATATGGGGCAAGTGGCGTGTGCATAGTCAATGCCTTGTGCCCCGCTATAATTAGATTCACTATATATTACATTCCTACTATGAA
>CAZNBC010000285.1:1800-2454 GCA_964571125.1 uncultured Bacteroides sp. | reverse complement strand
TTCTTCGTCGAATACGTCAATGAATCCCTTGCCGATTATCTTGCGCTTACGTTCAGGTTCGGTTACACCCTCAAGTTCCTTGAAGAACTTTGCTGAGGCATCCACACCGATAACGTTAAGTCCGAGACCCTCGTAGTCGCGTAGCACGTCATGGAACTCATCCTTTCGGAGCATGCCGTGGTCGACGAATATGCAAGTGAGGTTCTTGCCGATTGCACGGTTGAGGAGCACTGCGGCTACGGAGGAGTCGACACCGCCACTCAGACCGAGTACAACTTTATCGTCGCCAAGCTGCTCGCGGAGGGCTGCAACTGTCGATTCAATGAATGAAGCGGCGCTCCAGTCCTGTTTTGAACCGCAGATGTCTACCACGAAGTTGCGGAGCAGCTGAGTGCCTTCCTCAGTGTGGTAAACCTCGGGGTGAAACTGTACGCCCCATACCTTTTCGTCATCAATCTGGAAAGCCGCGTTCTTCACCTTGTCGGTCGAAGCTATCACGCGGAAATTGTCGGGCAGGGCAGTAATGGTGTCTCCGTGACTCATCCACACCTGAGTACCCTCGCTTATACCCTTGAAGAGGGGATTGGAGGCGTCAAAAGTCTTGAGGTGAGCGCGTCCGTATTCACGGGTTTCAGCGGGTTCGACGCTGCCGCC
>CAZNBC010000285.1:0-1790 GCA_964571125.1 uncultured Bacteroides sp. | reverse complement strand
CTGCCGCCGTTGACATGCGACATAAACTGTGCTCCGTAACAGATGCCCAGAATGGGGTACTTGCCTCGTATCTCGTCAAGGTTCATCTTGAAGGCCTTTTCGTCGTAGACCGAGAAAGGCGAACCGGAAAGTATCACTCCGATGACGGAGGGATCGTCAAGAGGCATCTTATTGTAGGGAACGATTTCGCAATACGTGTTGAGTTCGCGCACACGACGTCCGATAAGCTGGGTAGTCTGTGAGCCGAAGTCAAGGATTATAATCTTTTCCTGCATATGACAAATGGTTGATTTCTGACTGCAAAGGTAAGGAAAAATTCGCTATTTCTCCCGAGGATATTGTAGGCGTATTATTTGAGTTTCTGAATGGTCTTCGGATTGCCTACGAGCCACAGAATATCCTCCGGCTTGAAGGTGGTGTCACTCTCCGGCGTGAGATATTCCGAGTCGCGCATGAGGCTCACGAGCAGCGAGGAGTATCTGCTGCTGAGTTCCGATTGGGCTACGGTCTTGCCTATCAGGGGCGAGGAGTCGGAGAGTTGTATGTGAGTGAGTTGGAAATCTTCGTGGTCAGTGGTGGTTTTCTCCGGTGCGTCAGCTTCTACCAAGGGGAGCAGGGCCTGTATCTGTTCGTCAGTACCGATTACTCCAAGCACGTCGCCGGGGAATAGGCGCGTGTCACCTCCGGGCAGCGGCTGCATGTCACCGCCACGTACTATTGAACAGATGTTAACCCCGAAACGATGGCGCAGGTCGGAGTTCTGAAGGCGCTCGCCCACAAAGGGGCATCCGTAGCCGACGGTCATGTATGCCTGGTGGAGATTGCTGACTATATTGTTGTTGCGACCGCTGCGACGCAGTTCGCGCTCGTTGAGATTCTCGAGAAACTTTGATTCAAGGGTGTTGAGACGCTTGTGAACACGTTTTGACATCATGAACAGTATCAGCACGAATACCGCAATGCCGAAAAGTATACCTATGCCTATCGAATAGATACGTCCGAGGATGTAGATTACGAAAAGCAGCGCTATTATCCATCGGAAAATGGTCATCACGATAAGAGGCACATCAAAGTGGGCGTTGGCCTCGGTGAGGCGCTTTCGCTCCGTACGCTTGGATGCCGGGTAGCAGAGGGCAAGCAGGAACGGAGCCATGGCCACGAGGGTGACGACGGCACAAATGAATTTGCCCCATCCAGTGCTCCACTCGGTGAGCCAGGGGAGAATCCATCCCAGTGAGATAAGCATTATTGCAAGCAGGACGATGGAGTAGAGCAGTATGCGCCAGAGATAGCGGCGGATGACGCTCTTCCAGAGTTGTCCGGTCTCACTTTCGATGGTTGCCTTTTTGGTGTAACGTGAGATGAGGAAGTGAAGCGATGAGGGGAGATGACGCTCGATGAAGTCACATGCCGGGTCGGCCATTCGTATGAAGTACGGAGTGGTAAAGGTCGTGAGCACCGATACCGCCACAACTATAGGATAAATCGTGGCATCAAGTACACCGAGGTTCATGCCGAGAGTGGCGATGATGAAAGCGAATTCACCGATTTGGGTGAGTGAGAAGCCCGATTCCATAGCCACTCTGAGAGTCTGACCGGTAACGAGCATACCGAAGGTGCCGAAGATAATCATGCCGACGATAACGACCACTGAGAGCAGCAGAATGGGTGACCAATACTCGCTGATGACGTGAGGGTTGACCATCATGCCTACGGAGATGAAGAATATGGAGCCGAAGAGGTCCTTGACGGGAGTGGTTACCTTTTCGATCCGCTCGGCAAAGGAGGTT
>CAZNBC010000284.1:0-2461 GCA_964571125.1 uncultured Bacteroides sp. | reverse complement strand
CAACGAAGTCGGGAGTGAAGTCCTTGAGCTCCTCCTCGGTGGGGCGGATGAACATATTGGTCACGAAGTGAGCCTGCCATGCCACTTCCATGACGAAGCGGACTGCGAGACGGGTATCGGGGTTGGTGCCGCAGAAAGCGTCAACAACGTAGAGGGTCTTGTTGGAAAGTTCCTTGTCGGCAATAGCCTTGAGAGCGTCCCAGGTAGCGGGAGTGATAGGCTTGTTGTCGTTCTTATATTCTTCAGAAGTCCACCAGATTGAGTTTGCGCTGGTGTCGTCCTTCACAAAGAATTTGTCTTTGGGCGAACGGCCGGTGTAGATGCCGGTCATCACGTTTACGGCACCGAGTTCAGTGACCTGACCTTTCTCGTAGCCTTCGAGAGAGGGATTGGTTTCGTCGATGAACAGCTGGTCGTAGCTGGGATTGTGGATCACCTTTGCACCGGTGATGCCATACTGGGATAAATCAATTGTACTCATTGTTGTGTAAAAGAGTTTGATATGAAATTGATAATTTTAATTGTTTCCTAAAAATCTTTCTGACCTTTATATATGCTTGTTTCGATATATCTATAATATATGTATAAGCTTTATTAGCGGACAGGGGAAAATCTTCTTATCCGACTGCAAAGTTACTGACTTTTTTCGGTATTGAAATGCCGGATTAAAGAAATTTTTCTCTATTAATAATTTTTAATTAAATGGCGACGCCGACGGCCGTTTGCATTGGTCCTCAGTCATCCAAAACTTACAACAATCCTTTTGCCGTAGTGGTTCAGGCTTTTAAGGCGCTCTAAGCCGATTTAAACTTTTTTAATATTTCGGGGGCGTATTTTTAGTCGCCACCACTTGAATTCAACCAAAATCCTCCTTACCTTTGCGTTTGAAACCGTACTCCCGTCGCCGGAAGTCCTGAGGGATTCTGCCGGTGATGAGTTGTCAGGTTTGTTCCCTCTGTCTGGAAACCGCCAAAATCTTCAGTCCGCGGGGAACAAGGAAAAGGATTAGTTTATATGCTCGAAATAGGGGCTGACTTGTCTTTTTATACTTGTTCCGTGGACAAAGGCGCTTGGCGGTGCCTCAGACAGGGTATCTGAGTATGAATCGGGAGTCCGCCCCATTTTATTGTTTTTCGCGTGCGTCTCTTATGGCCTGCTGGCCATCCGGATTTTATATTCTTTATAAGGTGGGAGCATGTCGGCTCCACCTCCCTTCCAACGAAACCGATCTAATCCCATTTCCCTACAGACATAAGACATGACGCCTACGCCCGCATCAATCTCCTTCATAGGAAAACTCATCAAGGATGAGCTCAGACGGCAGCAGAAAACCGCTGTCTGGCTTGCGGATGCGCTCGGATGTAACCGATCCAATATCTACAAGATATTCAATCGTCAGAGCCTTGATGCCGAGCTCCTCCTCCGTATCTCCAATGCCCTCGGGCGCAACTTCTTCCAGCCTTACATCGATCGGCTCGACCGGGGGATCAACTGATAACCCCCGAATCAATCCGCATTACACTCCGGCAATCACTGCCGGCCGTCACCCTTTTCTCCGCTCAGCATTCCGCAGGCAGCTTCGATGTCCTCGCCGCGCGATGTGCGTATGGTTGCCGTGATACCTTGGTCGTTCAGGCGGTCACGGAACCGCTCCATTGATTCCTGCGATGCCGTAGAATGTTCAAAGCCCGGTATGGCATGGAAACGGATCAGGTTCACCCGGCAGTCCAGTCCGCGCAGCAGGCGGGCGAGTGCGTCGGCATGGCGGATGTCGTCGTTGATCCCGCTCCACATTATATATTCAGCCGACAGTCGGCGCTGGTGAGCGAAGTCATAGCCTTTCAGAAATTCCATCACCTTCGCTACAGGGAATGCCTTCTCCACAGGCATCAGTTCCTCGCGTTCCTTCGGATAGGGAGAGTGGACGCTGATGGCTACGTGGACTTTAGTCTCGTCAAGCAGCCTGCGCAGAGTATCGAGCTTACCGATGCTCGACACCGTGATGCGTTTCGGACTCCAAGCCAGTCCCCACGGCGCGGTGAGCACTTCGAGGGCCTTCAGCACCTCATCGATATTGTCCATCGGCTCGCCCATACCCATGAACACGAGATTGGTCAGCTTTGAGCTTTCAGGTATAGCGAAAATCTGGTTGAGAATCCCCGCCGCGGTCAGATTTCCGTGAAATCCCTGCTGTCCGGTCATGCAGAACTTGCATCCCATCCTGCATCCTGCCTGTGACGACACGCAGAGCGTCGCGCGGTCATGGTCAGGGATATAGACGGCCTCAACGTCGCGGCCGCCTCGGCCTCCGGTGAGGAAGTCGAAATCCTTGCCGCGGGTGGCGAAGAGATATTTCACCGTGCCGTCCTTTGAGCGCGAAGCCTTCACGGGAGCTTGCAGACCGACGCAATAATGCTCGTTGAGCCATTCGCGTGCCGGCTTCGGCAGCTCCGTCATCTCG
>CAZNBC010000283.1:0-2462 GCA_964571125.1 uncultured Bacteroides sp. | reverse complement strand
ATCAGACTTACTGAGAAATCTTCGGGATGGGAGTAGAGATAATTCGTCACATGCTCGTGGTAAAGCGGCTCTGAGGTCGTATTGGCAACACGTCGCAGAGCGTCGACCGTGGCGAGTTCGGCATACAGCCCGAGATGCGACTTTATGGTGGGGCGTCCGTCGGGGAATCCGAATCCCACGTAGTCGGCTCCGGTCTCACTCTGGCGCTCGAAGAGGTCGGCGAAAGTATCGGTCTGCAGGAAGGGATTGTCGGAGCACACGCGCACTATGCGGTCGAAACCGAAGTGCTCGGCTGCACCGATGAACCTGTCGAGAACGTCATTCTCGCTACCTCGCCAGCACAGTACACCGTGACGGCGGGCCACCACCTCCAAAGTATTGTCGGCCTCGGCGGTAGTGGTAGCCAGAACTATGGGAGTATCGGGGCAGGAACGCTTTATGCGCTCCAGTATGATGTTGATGATACGTGTGTCACCGTCAAACGGGCGCAGTATTTTGGCAGGCATACGTGTTGAGCCCGAGCGCGCCTGTATCACAATGCCGTCGCGCTTTTCGGTGGGTTTATTCTGTTCGGTCGGCAGAGTCATGCGGTCAAATGCGTCTATAAAACTTCCGGGGGTGATGTTTATCACCTCTTTGCCCAGCACGGTTGCATAGTCGCGCAGGATGAAGTAGGATTTGAAGGCCACGTGCATGTGGTAGAGTATGGTGTGAAGACGGGCCGTGTTGAGATTCTCCTGCTTGACGGTGTCGGCTTTGGAGGAGCCACGGTCGTAGAAGTGCTTCTGATGCATGAGCACCTCATTGGAGTCCGTTACGGTAATCTCCGGGAGCCATGAATGGTCTGCTCCGGCGAGGTATATCTTCTTAAATGGGAGTCGTAGTGCGGTAGCTATGGAGGGGATGAGCACATTGTGCGGCCGCGGCATACCAAAGCCGTGGCGGTAAGCGAAGTGCGTGAAGCCCCGAAATCCCTCGAGGGGTGTGGTGTTGTAGAGGTGTACCTTGATGTTAGGATTGCCGGCGATAATCTTGTGCCACTTCTTATCCACTGTGGCGCGCACCGGTATCATGAGATTGAGGGGCCATGTGGTCTTTTCGGCGAGCGCGCCGAAGAGTGATTCGCGCTTCTCGTCAACTATCCAGAACAGAGGGTCGGCTATGAGGTAAAGCTCGGGACGCAGGCGGATAAACATGTCCGATACGGCACAGAAGTTTACGGCCAACAGCGTGCGGGTGCGCAGAAAGTCTTCGTGCTCCTGAACGGTTTTGTTCAGGGACGGGCCGTTGGCCAGTATAACCAGTTCGTCGGGATTGGAGAATCCTGACGGAAGCCTCGAGGCTTTGCGCGACATCAGCGGTATCTTCACGCAGCTTAATAGCGTCTGCTGAAGGTTTGATGCGAAACTCTGTATCTTATCCTGAATAGCCATAATACTGCAAAACTAACAAAAACC
This sequence comes from uncultured Bacteroides sp., assembly GCA_964571125.1. Lineage (GTDB taxonomy): Bacteria > Bacteroidota > Bacteroidia > Bacteroidales > Muribaculaceae > Paramuribaculum. Next base: position 1,005 of record CAZNBC010000283.1, on the reverse strand, counting down.
CGTGTGTCTGACAAATTAAAAGTCAGTGTTCAAAAAGTCGGAGGGCTGTGTCGCACATTTAAGCGACACAGCCCTCCGGGTGATATTTCAGAGCCTCTTGCTCTTAGTCAGAGCACTTGGCCTTGATGAACTCGCGGTTGAGGCGAGCGATATTGCTCAGGGGCACATTCTTGGGGCACTCGGCGGCGCATGCACCGGTGTTGGTGCAGTTACCGAAGCCGAGTTCGTCCATTTTGGCCACCATAGCGCGGGCACGACGCTTGCGCTCTACCTGACCCTGGGGCAGGAGGGCAAACTGGCTTACCTTGGCTGAGACGAACAGCATGGCGGAGCCGTTCTTACAAGCTGCTACGCAAGCACCGCAACCGATACATGTCGCTGAGTCCATAGCGGTGTCGGCCACCTCCTTGGAGATGGGGAGGTTGTTGGCATCCTGAGCGCCACCGCAGTTGAACGATACGTAGCCGCCGGCCTGCTGTATCTGGTCGAAGGCGTTGCGGTTGACCATCAGGTCGCGTATCACGGGGAAAGCGGCCGAGCGCCAGGGCTCGATGGTGATGGTGTCGCCGTCGTTGAACTTACGCATGTGGAGCTGACATGTGGTGATACCCTGCACGGGGCCGTGGGGGTGACCGTTGATGTAGAGCGAGCACATGCCGCAGATGCCTTCGCGGCAGTCTGAGTCAAATACTACGGGTTCTTCGTTATTATCGACCAGCTGCTGATTGAGCATGTCAAGCATTTCGAGGAAGCTGCTGCCGGTGGACACATTTTCAACGCGATAGTTGACGAACTTGCCCGGTTCCTTAGGACCGCGCTGACGCCAGATCTTGAGATTAACGCTTATAGTATGTTCCATTTTGGATGATCTTCTGTTTTAATAGGCGGTTTGTGAATCGGTTTACGACTTGTAGTTACGTGTCTGCACCTGGATAGCCTCGTAGTGGAGGGGCTCCTTGAGCAGGATGGGCTTTTCGTTGTCGCCGGTGTACTTCCAGCAGCTTA
>CAZNBC010000282.1:0-2465 GCA_964571125.1 uncultured Bacteroides sp. | reverse complement strand
CCGCGCAAACATTCGCGCTTCATCGCCGTCAACCGCGGCGCTATCCCCGAGGGAACCATCGACTCCGAGCTCTTCGGTCACGAAAAGGGCGCTTTTACCGGAGCCGTGGCCTCACGAAAGGGCTATTTCGAGGAGGCTAACGGAGGTACCATATTCCTTGATGAGGTGGCCGAACTGCCCCTTACCACTCAGGCGCGTCTGCTTCGTGTGCTTGAGTCGGGCGAGTTTATACGTGTAGGGTCTTCCGAGGTGCAGAAAACCAATATTCGTGTTGTGGCGGCCACTAATGTCGATATGCTAAAGGCCGTTGCCGAAGGAAAATTCCGCGAAGACCTCTACTATCGACTTTCGACGGTGATGATAAATGTGCCCCCTCTGCGCGACCGTGGCAATGATGTGGCGCTCCTGGCCCGCAAATTTTCGGCTGACTTTGCCGAGCGCTACAGGATGCCGCAGATTATCTTCGATGATACCGCCCGGCGGCTCCTGATGCAATACCGTTGGCCCGGCAATGTGCGCCAGCTGAAGAATGTAGTGGAGCAGGCCGCGCTCTTTGAGGCCGGTCGTACGCTCTCGGCTGCTGACCTTGAGCCGTATCTGCCCGCCTCGTCGGCCATCTATACTCCGGCTGTCTCTGATGCTCACCATAATTATGGTCATGAACGCGACATGCTGTTCAATATGATATTCCGGCTTCAGAGCGAACTTGACACCCTGCGACAAGAGGTTGACAGACTGCGGACGGCATCCGCCTCCGCCACTCCTCAGCTCGTGGAGGCTATTGAGGCCCCTGCGGTTGAATCCGAGACGGCATTGGTGCGCTACTCTTCGGCTCCGGTCATCCCCTCCGTGCCCCGGCAGATAGCGCCTCAGGTGGCCACACTGGAGGAGACGGAGAAGGAAACCATACGCCGCTCGTTGCGCAAGAATGATGGCAGACGTAAAGCCACCGCGAAGGAGCTGAATATATCCGAGAGGACTCTCTATCGCAAAATCAAGGAATACGGCCTTGACGATTGACAGTTTAAGGACATTGTACCCCCTCCTTCCTATAACATACTTCCTTACAGAATAAAATAATACACAATCAATATTGTTTTTAAGTTTTCTTAACATTACGGGGGGGGTAAAAAATCATAACTTTGCAGGGTGATGATGCCATGTAAAAGCTCATGAAACCTTCTCTTGAATACCTTTACATCGCCTCGAAGTATTTAAACCAATTCATATTTTTTCAATGAACCTTAAATTAGTTTCATTAAGAAGCCTTTTGGCTCCATCGTTAGCCTGCGGAGCTATTGCGCTTCAGGCGCCACAGGCGACTGCACAGGCGGTATTTTTCCCGCAGGAGCAGCAGCCCGGTGTCGCTCGCGTCACCTCTTCGGGTGACAGCCTTATCATAGGCAACGATCTTTTTAATGCTTCATTTGTCAACGAAGGCGGCAAGCTGTCGTTTGCCGGTTGCCCCGAGTTCGGACTTGAACCCGGAACAGAACTCTTCACCATCACTCTCGGCGATGGCGTGACTGTAGTCAACGCCTCTGATATGACCGTCAAGGACTGGGGCTACAGAAGTCTTGTCGGCTCGTCAGATGCCACCGTGGCTTCCCAGAAGATTGATGGCGAAAGCATCTACGCTACCCTGACCTATGGCGACATGGAGTTTGAGTGGACTGCGATTCTCCGTGACGGTTCACACTACCTGAGAACCAATCTCGATGTGACCGCCACTAAGGATGTGGCTATGCACAACATTATCCCTATGACCTACAACATCGCTGCGGAGCTGGCTCCCGAGGTTGTGGGAAATACCCGCGGTGCCATCCTCGCATCCGACAGAATCTTCGCCGGCCTCGAGACACCTACAGGCAACAACTCTGTAGTGGCTATGGGCGGAAGCGTCGCTGATGACGGTGTCTTCACCGAAGATGAGGGCTTCAGCTACAATTCATGGAGCGCCGATACAAGTGGTGATACACAGCCTGCCGACCCCGGTTATTGGAAGTGGGTTCCCGGCGACGCTACCCCCTCTGCCATTCAGGCATTCACTTTCAAACCCACCAATAGCTTGTACAGCCGCAGCATCGGAACCACTTATGCACGTGGCAAGCGTGGCTTTGTCAAGTTTGCAAGTGCAGGCACACATACCGTTACTTTCAAGTACGCCTCAGGTACCCACGGTCTCAATGTCGTAGGTGTCGACGTAATGAATCCCGCGGGCGAAATCATCGCATCTGACTATCATGTCGGTTTCACCGGCGGTGCATCACGCGACAATGTCTATACCCTCGATATTCCTGCCGCAGGTACATACCTCGTGCGCTACTACGTTGAAATCGGTACAGAGACCATTACTGCTAACGGAACTATCACCTGGAGCCCTGCCGTAAGTGCCGGTACAAATCCTGCCGTCGCTCCTGTTGACCCGAACGAAAAGGATTTGCGCAACATCGTAGGCCGCTGGA
>CAZNBC010000281.1:0-2471 GCA_964571125.1 uncultured Bacteroides sp. | reverse complement strand
GCCCGCGCCTTCCGCGCCATGCTTTACCTCGATATGGCCCGTACCTACGAGTTCCTCCCCAACGATGCGTTCTCCAATGCCGACCTCATCGGCCTCACAGTGCCTATCGTCACCGAGAACACTACCGAAGAGGACGCCCGCAACAATCCCCGTGCCACCCATGCCGAGATGCTCAAGTTTATCCTTGCCGACCTCGACTATGCCGAGCAGCACATAGAGGATAGCCCCATCTATGACCCCACCCTGCCCTCGCTCGCTGCCGTGTATGGCCTCAAGGCCCGCGCCTACATGTGGGACGAGAACTACCCCAAGGCTGCCGAATATGCCGACCTGGCTATTCAGGAAAGCGGCTGCTACCCCATGTCGAGCGCCGAGTGGAACGACCCCACCTCAGGCTTCAACTCTCTTGAGAATCCCTCATGGATATGGGGCTTCAAGTATGTCAAGGAGGACGACGCCGTAAGCACCGGTATCATCAACTGGACTTCATTCCAGTCACCCGAGAATCAGTTCGGCTACGGCGGCGTGATGGTGCTCGGCCCCCAGTGCGTGGCACCCGTAGTCAACAAGGCCATGTACGACCGCGTGTCTGACACCGACTTCCGTAAATACACCTGGATTCCCGACGACATGGAGTCACCCCTCTGGGACAATGTGCAGCTCGCCGACGAATCGTCAGCTGTTTACTTCGCCTACTACGCACCCCTGGCCGGCGTGAAGTTCCGCTGCGCAATGCGTGAGCTGGCCGACCCCAATGTGTCATGCGTAGTGGCCGTGCCCCTAATGCGTGTTGAGGAGATGATGCTCATTCAGGCCGAAGCCGAGGCCCACAGCAATCCCGCTGCCGGTAAGGCCCTGCTCGAAGAGTTCATGTCATACCGTGACCCCGCCTACGAGTGCACCGCCGAGTCAGCTGATGACATCATTGAGGAAATCGTCTTCCAGAAGCGCGTGGAGCTTTGGGGCGAAGGTCAGGCCTTCTTCGACATCAAGCGCCTCAACTACCCCATCGTGCGTAACTATGCCGGATCAAACTGGCCCGACAATCTGCTCTACAATACTCCCGGCCGTGCAGCATGGATGAACTGGCCTATCGTTATCTCCGAGAGCAACAACAATGCCGGTTTGCGTGGCAAGAACAATCCCGACGTAGCCGGATGCTACGGCGACCCCGAAACACCCGTAGAGTCTGAAATAGCCGAATAACCTCTCGGTCTTCCACCTTATATTATATTTAGGGCGATGTGTCGCAATCGTGACACATCGCCCTTTCTTTATAGTCCGCGCCCGGCCCCACACGGATTAGCCTCTCAGGTTATTCATCTTTTTCGTTTTTGCATTTTTTCACCCTTTTCAAGATTTAATTAAAGTCTGTAAGGACTTTTAGCAGCCAGTTGTTTATTTGCTGTCAATTATCAATCGCACACCCTCTCCTGGCGCCCACGCGAGGGTGCTTAAAGTGACAAAATGACACCTAAAATTACAAATAGTGTTTTCCGGGTATGTTGTAAAACATGTTTTGAGCGCGTTTTGCTCGAAAAAACGCACGGGATATGTGCGGGTTTCCCATTTTTTTACTACCTTTGCATCCAAGCGTCATTGGAATCATAGGGCTGAAACGATTGCCGGTTTATTGCTTCCCGAAGATCGAAGAAATCCTTTGCTTCTGTGCCGTGTTCTAATTTCTCAAGAAATAAATATAATAATCCCGCCTGAAACTCCGTTTTAAGGCAATACACATCTATCACATTTTATTATTCTAATCAATGGGAAAGAAATACCTGCTGTTACTGGTCGCATTGTTCACCAGTATTTGCGTAGCTGCCCAGGTGCGTGTCACAGGCACTGTGCTTTCTGCCGACGATGACGAACCGATTATCGGTGCTACCGTCATGCTCAAAGGAAAGTCCAATGTCGCTGTTGCCACTGACATTGACGGCAAGTTTGCCCTCACCGTCCCTTCTTCTAAATCAGTTATCGAGATTAAATATGTCGGTATGAAAACGGAGGAATTCAAGGCCTCCGAGAAGAACGTGACCGTGAAGATGGTTTCAGATGCCCAGCAGCTCGGCGACGTGGTTGTCACCGGTATGGGCACAGTAGATAAACGACTATTTACCGGAGCTACGGCGAAGATTAATGCTGAGGACGCTATCCTCTCCGGTGTGGCTGATATCTCCCGTTCGCTCGAAGGACGCGCCGCCGGTGTGTCAGTGCAGAACGTGTCGGGTACATTCGGTACCGCACCTAAGATCCGTGTGCGTGGTGCCACATCTATCTATGGCGACTCCAAGCCGCTGTGGGTTGTGGACGGTGTGATACTTGAGGATGCCGTCGAGCTCGAAGCCGACGCGCTCTCTTCAGGTGACGCCACCACCCTTATCGCCTCTGCGGTGGCCGGTCTTAACGCCGACGACATCGAGTCGTTCCAGGTGCTCAAGGATGGTTCCGCTACATCTATCTATGGTGCT
>CAZNBC010000280.1:0-2489 GCA_964571125.1 uncultured Bacteroides sp. | reverse complement strand
TATTTCGGTCATGCCGTGGTCACGCGCCCACTTTTCAGCCGCGCCGAAGAGGGCGTCGGCCACTTCGGCATCGTCAATGAAGTCAACCAGTCCGAAACGAGCCTCCTTTTTGCCGGTGCGCTCGTTGACACGATGGTTGATGAGTGCGACAATGCGTCCCACCGGTTTGCCGTCGCGCCACGCCATGAAGGCCTGGGCCTCGCAGTGGTCAAAGGCGGGATTCTTGTCGGGCATGAGGGTCTCTATCTCGTCGGTAACGAGTGGCGGCACGTAGCAGTCGTTGCCTTTATAGAGGTCTATGCCGAACTGTACAAACTTCTTGAGTTCCTTGCGGACGGGGGGTACGGGACGTATTTCTACAGCCATATTCACTGTTGTGGGTGAGCGATGAATGAAAGTGTGGGGTGAGGAGCGCTAACGGAGTCAGTGGGGAGAAAGACGGTTGAGGAGGGTTTGGGAGCATAGGAGGAGTTGAACCACAGCAGCAGCGCTATCATGGCCACGAGAGCCACGGCTACCACTATGTAGAACTTGTAGTCCGAGCGGTGGGCCAGAGCCATTCGCAGGCTGTGGATGTTGCTGTAGCGGTGTTTCGGGTCGGGATTGCAGCAGCGGTCGGCCACACGGCGCAGATAGCCGGGGGCGTCGGGCATGTGGTCGAGCACCTCGGAGAGCACTTGGCCGAAGCTGTAGATGTCCTCTGTGGCATCGGTGGGGGTTAGGTGTTCACGCTGGTCAAATCCGACGTCAATGAGCTTGAGATTCTCGATATTCTCGGTGAATACTATTGTCTCGGGCTTAATGGGGAAGTGCACGATGTGGTTGCGCTGTATATAGTCTATGGCGTCGACGAGCTGATGGGTCACCTGGTCAAGATGATGTTCGGTGAGCTTGCCGCTGTCAATGAGCTTGCGCAGTGAGTTGCCGTACACATCGTCGGTGATGATGCAGCGTCCGAGTCCCGGCACATCCTCAAAGTCGTTGATCATCACGATATGGGCGTGGGCCAGATTATAGCGCACGTCAAATTCCTTCTCTATCATGGCCTGAAAGCGAGGGTCGTTCTTATAGGCCGGACGCAGAGTCTTGAGCATGACCCATTTGCCATGCTTCTTGGCGGTATATACCTCGTAGTATTCTTCGTCCCATTCGGGGAGGTGTTCTATTTCGGTCCACTTGCTGTCGCCGGGCAGAGTCGTGTTGCCCGACTGGGATGTGGATGTCGATGGGGTATTGCTCATCTTTGAGAGTTGACGGTAAGGTAAGTGTGTAATGCTGATGCTACGGGCAGCCGGTTAATAATATAAGACGTAAGTGAGGGTATTGCCCGTAGATGTGTCGTAGAGATAGAGGTAGTCGCCCTGCACAGTCCATGTGTAGGTCCACAGTTCGTTCCACCCCCGTGGGGAGACATAGAGGTAATTGCCTGACACCTCCCAGGTAATGTCGTAGGTGGCCCACAGGCCATAGGAGTCATACTGGCCCATTGTGCCGTACCCCGAGGGGTCGAAGTAGAACTCACTCTCCATGTATTGGGGGACTGGGGCTCCGTTAATGGCTATCAGATCCCACTGTCCGTAAAGATATGATTCATAGGGATCGCCGAAGTCGTCTTCGTCACACGAGGTGAGTGCTGCGGCCATTACGGTAAATATTATCGCCATGAAAAGAAACTGCCAACGTGAAGCAGCACTTTTGGCGCTCATGCTGATATGCTGTGAGGATTTAAGAGTCATGGAATGTCGGTATTTAGAATTGCAAAATTACGACAATTTTGTGCAATTTCTTCCTCTGTCGCCTTCCTTTTTGCGGGGAATGAGTAATTTTGCATGAAAAGCGCTTGAGATGTTTGATACTGACCGAATAATATTCTTATTCCGACCGATTCGTCGGGCCGTAGTGATGATGGCTGTGCTTCTGTGCATGCTTGTGGCAGGATGTGTGAATGAAGGGCCCGATGGCGATGAGTACTCGCTTCAGCCCGGCGCATTGATGCCTCGCTTCGAGGTGGTTACGACCGATGGAGATACCCTCTCTACGGATTCGTTTGCCGGGAGGAGGTCGGTGATAGTGCTTTTCAGCCCCGACTGCCCCGACTGCTTACGTGACCTTCCTATACTCCAGCAGGCCTATGAGCAGGGTGTGTTTCCCGGCGAGGGGGAGGCTTCGGATAAGGATAGTGACGCAGCCCCTGCACGATGGCTCTGCATCTCCCGCTCGTCAACTTACGAGGCAGTAATGAATCTGTGGGAGCGCGAGGGATTGACTATGCCCGTATCGGTCCAGACCGATGCCGTGGTCTTCCATCTTTTCGCCTCTTCGGGTGTACCGCGTGTCTACCTCTTCGCCCCCGACCTCCGTCTCATCGAGGAACTGCCTCTGGAGAGGTAACAATCCCTTTGTCAAAACTTACCCTAAAATAATCAGGAGCCATGTCAATTAGCGACATGGCTCCTGTGTTTTTTCTCAATTATCACTCTATTTTGGCG
>CAZNBC010000279.1:0-2499 GCA_964571125.1 uncultured Bacteroides sp. | reverse complement strand
TGCGCGCTTGCCGCAGAATGACATGCCGAGAGCCTCCTCCACGGCAGTCTTCTCGTTTGACGACCAATGACTGTGAATATTGCGCTCACGGGTGAGCGGATGGTTCTGTACGAACTCAAGTATTTCAGTAGAGGGTGTGCCGGGATAGGCATAGGCGCCCGACAGACCGGCATCGAGAGCTCCGAGGGCAAACGCCTCGTCACCGAGAAGCAACCGTTTCATGGAAAAGACTTTGAATATTTATTGGGAGAGGCAATTCCTGTTGAAAATAAGGCTTTGAGAGAGAGGTGGAGAGTGTAGACTATGCCGAGCGGTAGTCCTTGACGGGAATCTCACCCTTGAGCGCACCGACACCGTTGGCCGCGAGCGCCAGCATCTCGTCCTCGCCGGGATAAACCGTCACGGGGGCAAGGAACTCCACGAGGTCACGTATGCGCGACACCACATACTCCGAGTGGGCGATACCTCCGGTAAGCAATATGCCGTCAATCTTGCCACCCACAGCCACAGCCATCGAACCGATAAACTTGGCCACATTATATATCATGGCGTCAAGCACCAGACGCTGATGCTCGTCGCCGGCTTCGATATTCTTCACTATCTGCGCCACGTCGGTAGTGCCCAGATGGGCTGCCAGACCGGCATTGCCGCTGATGCGCTTCTTGAGGGCATCCTGAGTGTAGCGTCCCGAATAGCAGAGGTCTATGAGCGAACCCGCGGGAAGCGAGCCGGCACGTTCAGGCGAGAAGGGTCCCTCGCCGTCAAAGGCATTGTTTACGTCGACGCAACGTCCGTGACGATGGGCACCTACGGAGATGCCTCCGCCCAGATGGCAGATGACGAGGTTGAGGTCCTCATACTTGCGTCCGTCGCCGAGGTCGGATGCAAAGCGGCGACCGATGGCGCGCTGGTTGAGGGCATGCCATGTGGTGATACGCGGCATCAGGGGCGAGCCGCTTATGCGGGCCACGTCGACAAGCTCGTCAACTACTCCGGGGTCGGCTGTCAGGGCACGGCAACCGGGTATCATGTCGGCGATGTCACGGGCTATACGGCATCCGAGGTTGCACGCATGCTGACGCATGGGATGCTGCATCTCCTCCAGCATCACCTCATTGACTTCATACACCCCGCCCTCGATAGGACGGAGAAGGCCGCCACGGCCCACTACGGCATCAAAGTCAAGCGGTATGTCATGCTCGGCAAGCGCCTCAAGCACCAGACGTTTACGAAACTCAAACTGATCGTTCACACTGGTAAACGGCTTGAGGTCCTCCACACTATGGCGCAGTGTGACGGTAAGCGTGGGAGTGGTATCCTCAAACACCGCTATCTTAGTGGAGGTCGAGCCCGGATTTATGGTCAATAACTTCATTTGGTTTACTATTCAGTTTTTTGAGGTCTTTAGAAGCTTAAGCACATTTCGCACAGTCATGTACAAGGTACCTAAGCATCAGATATTTTGCCCGCCACACAGCAGACACGCCAGGGCCAGACTGTCAAACTTGGCCGTAGCGGCGTCGCCGCGCGACGTGAGCACCACGGGAGCCTTCGTGCCCATAAGCAGACCCGCCAGACGTGCGCCCGCGAAGTAGGTGATGGTCTTGTAGAAAGTGTTGCCCGACTGAATCTCAGGGAAAATCAGGCCGTCGGCATTGCCGCTGACAGGGTTTTCGATACCCTTGATGGCAGCAGCCTCACGGTCGCATGCCGTGCGCACATCCATCGGACCGTCTATTATCGTGTCGGCTCCGAAAGCGCCGTTGCGTGCCATGTCGCAGATGGTCATATAGTCAAGTGTCACGGGGAACTTCTCGCTCACCTTCTCGGTGCAGTTGATGAGGGCTATGCGGGGACTCTGACCACCCAACCTGCGGATAGCGTCGGCCATGTAGCGCACGATGGCCTCACGCTGTTCGAGAGTGGGCGAGGGTATCACCGCAGCGTCGGAGAAGAACAGCAGTTTCTTCTGAGCCGGCATCTCTACAAGAGCTATGTGCGTGAGCACCGTACCCTTGGGAAGCAGACCGTGCTCCTTGTTGAGCACCGCGCGCAGCAGATTGTCGGTATTGATCAGACCCTTCATGAGCACATCAGCCTTACCGTCATGCACTATCTCCACAGCCTTGGCCGCAGCCTCATCGGGAGAAAGCTCGAAGCCCACCGATTCTATAGCACCCTTATAGGCATCCATCACTCCACCGGGCACACTGTGAGGCCCCACGAGAATGAAATGCGCGAATCCTTCGGACAGCGCGCGGCTGATAGCTTCTACGGAATGGTCGTCCGTGGCGCAAACTACGGCCACTGTTCGCGGACTGTCAAGTGTTTTAAGATGGGCTGTAAGACCCTCGAAGTCTTTTATAGGTTCCATGGCAAAATATTGCAATCAATGATTCGGCGAGAAGAGCGATGGCACAGAATGGCCATTATTGTGCAAATTTAAAAGAAAAAATCTTACCGACCACTATCCCGGCCATATTTTTCTTTCAAACTGTC
>CAZNBC010000278.1:0-2519 GCA_964571125.1 uncultured Bacteroides sp. | reverse complement strand
AGAAGCTCCACGACAAGTATCTCAAGAAGATCGACGACCTCTTTGCCGCCAAGGAGAAGGAGATACTCACCGTCTGATTATAAATCACCGTCTGAGATAAAAAATATGGTGATATGTCGCATTTGGCATATCACCATATAGGGTATTGTCATAATGGCTTGGACGGTATGAGCCATTATGACACATACTATTTATAGCATATAGATGAATTATACAAAGATAGTACGCCCGTGGTTTGACCGGCTGTATAAGGAGCTGCGCTCGGGAAATCTCAATCCAGTGGGCGCCCAGAGCCATGAGCTGTCGCGGCTGATACGTAAGGGATATGACACCGAGTTCGGACGCGCCCGGTCGCTGCGCCCGGGTATGACCTATGAGCAATTCCGCGCACAGGTCCCCGTGACCTCCTATGCCGAGATACGTCCCATGGTGATGAGGATGATAGCAGGAGAGAGCAATGTGCTTTGTCCCGGTGTGGTGCGCCGCTACGCGCAGTCCTCCGGCACCTCCGACGGCAAAAGTAAGTTCATACCCATCTCTGATGAGAGTCTGCGTCGCAATCATTATAAGGGTGGCGCTATGGTGGTGGCAAGCTACATGCACCTTCATCCCGAAAGCCGCATATTCGACGGCAAGGGACTGATACTCGGCGGCAGCTATGCCAATGAGCTGAAGCTCGTGGACAAGAGAGTGAAGGTAGGTGACCTGTCGGCTACCCTCATTGACTGTATCAATCCTCTGGCCAACCTCGCGCGCGTGCCCTCCAAGCGTGTGGCCCTCATGAAGGATTGGGAGAAGAAGCTTCCCGCACTTGTCGCCGCTTCGCGCAAGGAGAATATTACCAATATCTCCGGTGTCCCCTCGTGGTTCCTTACGGTGCTGCGTCGCGTTATCGAGGCCGAGGGTGCGGAGACTATCCACGATGTGTGGCCCAATCTTGAGGTCTTCTTCCATGGCGGTATAGCGTTTGGCCCCTACAAGGAGCAGTATGACCGCATAACCCGTCCCGAGTCGATGCACTATCTGGAGTCGTACAACGCCTCAGAAGGATTCTTCGCTGTTCAGACATCGCACGACGACGTCGGTATGGAGCTCCTTGCCGATGCCGGAGTATTCTTTGAGTTCGCACCCGTGCAGGGTGACACTCAGGGCGAGCCGGTGCCCCTGTGGGAGGTTGAGAAGGGCAAGATATACGCGCTGGTCATCACTGCAAGCAACGGCCTGTGGCGTTATCCAATAGGCGACACGGTGCAGATAGAGTCCATTGACCCGGTGAAAATCACTATCGCCGGACGCACCAAGTCGTTCATCAACGCCTTTGGCGAGGAGGTGATGGTGCACAACACCGATGCCGCCCTCAGCCATGTGTGCCGCGAGCTTGAATGTGAGGTCTCCGACTATACAGCCGCCCCGCTTTATGCCGATGGCGGACACAAGGGCCGTCATCAGTGGCTCGTGGAGTTCATCAAGGCCCCGGCGGATATAAAGGAGTTTGCCCGTAGGCTTGATAAGGCACTTCAGGACGAGAACAGCGACTATCAGGCCAAGCGCACAGCCGATATATTCCTTGACCCGCTCAGCGTCACGGAGGTGCCCCACGGCACTTTCGACCGCTGGCTGAAAACCACCGGCAAGCTCGGCGGACAGCGTAAAGTGCCCCGCCTGAGCAATGACCGCCACATCGTAGAGGGAATACTCGGTTTCCTCTCGCAGTCGTAATCCTTTGTCCGGCCTCCTCTGTTATTTTTCTATACGCTAATCTTTTCCCTCATTGTAACAGTATGAAGAAAACCATTATCTCCTCCGTTATCATCGCCATAGGTCTTATAGGACTTGGCTGTGGCATACGTTCAGGTCTGCGCATCATGGCACAGCGCGATCAGGTAGTAGACGTGCGCGGACTTGCCGAGCGTGAAGTTAAAGCCAACAAAGTTACGTGGCCCATCGTGTGCCGCGAGGTAGGCAACGACCTCCAGAGTGTATACGACCGCATTTCGCGCGACAACGAGATGATAACCGAATTTCTCGTCTCCAACGGCATAGCCCGTGAAGATATCTACATATCCTCGCCTGAGGTAAACGATACTCAGGCGCGCCTCTACGGCAGTCAGGATACCCCCTTCCGCTATCTCATCAAGACCGTGGTGACCGTAGCCTCCGATCAGGTTGACAAAGTGCGCGACCTCATCAACCGTCAGGGCGAGCTCCTACGCAAAGGCGTAGCCATACAGGCCGGCGACTATAACAATCAGACCATCTTCGAGTACACCCAGCTTAACGACATCAAGCCCGAGATGATAGCCGAAGCTACGAAGAACGCCCGCGAAGCCGCCAAGAAATTTGCTGACGACTCCGAGTCAAAAGTCGGCAAAATCAAGAGCGCCCGTCAGGGTCAGTTCACCATCGAAGACCGCGACCCCTACACCCCCTACATCAAGAAAGTCCGCGTCGTCACCTCCCTCACCTACACCCTCGACAACTAATCCCTCCTCCGCTTCGTCCCCATATCCGTCCCCCGC
>CAZNBC010000277.1:0-2520 GCA_964571125.1 uncultured Bacteroides sp. | reverse complement strand
CTCCCATATCGACAAAGACATTGGGCCACTGCGCGCCCTGCGCCTTATGGCAGGTGACGGCGTAGGCATATTTTACCTGAAGGGCGTTGAAATACTCGTCGGTGCGCAGTCGGCGCAGACGCGTCTCGTAAGGGACATCCGGCGCATTCACCTCCGGATCGGCCATGCGGGCCTGTGCGAGAGCTTCCATCCTTTCGCGGGAGAGCGACGCGCTCTCGTCGGTAAGTGTCTCAAGGAATATCCTGCATTCTACATCCACGTCCCTGTCGGGAAGGGTAAGGGTCACGTTGGCGAAACGGAAGCCGTATTTCTCCTCCGTGGAGTGAACGGCGGCCACCACGGCCACGTCGCCGTTGGCAATGAAATCGAGGCCCTTGATTTTGGCGGACCATGTATAGTTGTTTTTGGCGATCAGCAGACGCTCACCCTTGACGAGTTCCTCCTCATAGTCGAGAATCTGCGACCGGATGCCGAGATTGAAGGCCGTGGCGCGACGGTTGGAGCGGGTGATGACAGCTGTCGCGGCAGCCCCGTCGCGGCGATAGCAGCCGCCGATGGCGTCGAGGACCTCCTCGCCTTCGACCACGGAGACATCCGTGTAGGAGCTGAGGATGATCTTCGGCTCGGGGAGCGGATCGACGAGCATGGCGCGGCGCAGCCATGTTGCGTTACGGAGTATGCCAGAATTGCGCGCCTGACGGACAGTGTCGGTAAGCACGGCACGGGAGACGTGAAGTCCCAGTTCTTTGTAGCGTCTGGGTGTCATGGCCGGACTCTCGGTGCAGCCCACGGGGGGGAGCTGGGCGACGTCGCCTAGGAGAATCAGACGACAGTTGTCGCCGGTAAAGACGTATTGCAAAAGGTCCTCAAGCAGACCGTTGTTGGGGGTCATCGACGTGGAGTCGGCCTCATGGTCGCCGATCATTGATGCCTCATCGACGATGAAGACGGCGTTGCTGAGGCGGTTGTCCTGCAACATTGTAAAACCTCCGGACAAGTTGCCCGACGGCCCGCGATAGATTTTCCGGTGAATGGTGTAGGCGGGATGGGCTGAGTGGGCACTGAATACTTTGGCGGCACGGCCTGTGGGAGCAAGAAGGACCACCGGACGCTCCACTTCTTCGAGCGCCTTGACGAGCGCGCCTGTCAGCGAGGTCTTGCCCGTGCCGGCATAACCGTTGATGATAAAGACAGAGTCGGAGGGCGTGGCGGAGGAACAGAAACGTGACAGCGCGTCAATAAGCATGGCCTGCTGCTTATTGGCGGTATAAGGCAATTTCGCCTTGACCAGATCTGCAAATTCTCCGACTGTCATAGTATTATGATAAACGTTTATAAGGTATAAAAGTATATTTGAGAGTGGAGGTTTTTACAAGGGCATGAATCTTCATGACCATTATTGCTGCAACAGTTGGCTGACTTCCTCTTTTAGAACAGGGAGATGTCTCACGACTATGCCCCACAGGATTTCATCTGTCACACTGTCATAACCATGGATTACATAGTTACGAGTATCGACAATTCGTCTGGCAGCTGTTATATCAATCTCAGGCATCGTCTTCAATATACGACTCATGGCCTCTCCGATTATAGTTATATTCCGTTCAACTGCCCGTTTCAGACAAACATCGGATATATACACATCGAAGCGGCGTGGACGCGTCTGAAAGAATGAATCAATCTCTTCAATTGCGCAAAGAATATCACTAAGGGCCTTGCTTATGCTATACTCCATAACAACAGCTTTGTAGAATCAACCTCTTCCCGGAAATACGGATTACGGATGGCTCTATTGACAACCATATCCACCTTGCGTCCTACTATCGACTCGATCGAATGTATGAAATCAAAATAATTATCTGCATAATCAAGGAGTTCAATTTTGCCATCATCGAATTCTACCAGAAAATCCACATCGCTTTCATCATTGAAGCGGGGAGTGAGAATCGAGCCGAATACCCACAACTTGGCAACCTTGTACTTCTTGCACAGGGCGATTATCTTGTCCATGTTCAACTCAATCAGTTTCATACGACAAATATAACGGATTAATACCAATTTTACAAGGGATCTATGAGTGTATTCCACAAGCCGCTATTATAATTTCATGATGGTTAAATCGGGGTTCAATCATCCGTTGAATCAACAATTGCCTGCAATTCGGCTTTCAATCTTGGAAGATGGTTGACCACAATGGCCCAAAGGATTTCTGGTTTGAGTGAATCGTAGGCATGAATGACAAAATTTCTTGTATCAACAATCTTCCGCGGCGCCGTCACCTCAAGATCAGGCTGAACTTTCAATATGCGGTTCATCGCCTCACCCATTATCTCGATATTTCTTTCAATGAAACGCCTGAACACAATATCAGAGGTAAAAATCTCGTATTGTTTTCCGAACCGGGACGTGGCGATCTCAATATCCGATATGGCACTCAGGATATCCTGACAATGTTTCAATACGCTCTTATCCATAAATCAAGTGTTTGGTTGAGTCGAGTTCCTTACGAAAAAACTTGTT
>CAZNBC010000276.1:0-2539 GCA_964571125.1 uncultured Bacteroides sp. | reverse complement strand
TGAGAACCTCGCAGTTGATAGCGCTCTCGTAGGCGTTGGCGGGATATACGTCCCAGGCACCGAACACGATGTCGTTGAGGTCAGCGATGGGAACGATTTCGTTATATTTCAGATATTTTTTGTCTTCGCCTTTTCCTACGCGAATCTTGTCATACTGAGTCATTGAACCCACGGGCTTTGCAAGTCCCTTGCGGGCCATGAGCACACCGGTCATAAAGGTAGAGGTAACGGCTCCGAGACCTACTACGAGGACACCAAGCTTACCCTCTGCGGGCTTAACTGAAGTTTTGTTCATGATTTTCGGTTAGTGATGGTTTATTATATTTTCTATAATTTCAGTGATGAACCGGAGAGAGGGAATAGCACGCTATTCGGGCCTCAAACCCGAAAATAGCGTGTAAAAGTACGCATACTTTTCTAATTGCAAAATATTTTTTAGTATAATCTTCCCTATTTTTTGTTAACCACCGTTAAATAATCAACCATACCGTTACAGTAGGTTAATTCATCAGGAGGTTAGCAATGCAAGTGTTAACGTATCACAACGCCACATTAAGCACCTCACTCAACCGGGAGATGGCTGCAGGGTGCGTTACGGCATCCTCATCGGCTGTCCAGCCCTTGCCTTTGAGCCACGCCACGCGGCATCCGATTGACTCGGCCGGCACAATATCCTTTTTATAAGAATCACCGATTACGAGCACCTCAGCGGGAAGCAGCCCTAAGGCTTCAACCCCAAGGCGGAATATCTGCGGGTCGGGCTTGCGCACGCCCACGACCGCGCTCTCTATGATGGTAAGGAAGTAGCGACGCAAATCGAAGTCCTCAAGCACGCTCTCGACATTGCCATAGAAGTTTGACACGAGCACCATAGGATAGTGGGCGGCCAGAGCCTCCAGCACCGGCCGGGCCTCCTCGACAGAACTGCGGGCGGCGTCGTAGCAGTAGCGGGCCACATCTGCGGCATAGCGCTCGGTACTGCCCTGAGGAAGATGGCCGCACTCTACGAGACGGTCAAACTCAATACGCATCTTTATGAGGAGCAGATCGTAGAAATTATGGTGGGGAAGGATATGACGCGTGCGCGCCAGTTCGCGCTCGGCATACACATAAGCCTCGCGGAAGTCCTCTTTGCTTACCTCAACGCCACAGGCACGGTAGCCGTCCCATATTACCTCGCTCCAATGCACTCCGCGGCTGTCGATAGTGCCACCGTAGTCAAATATTATGCCCTTCAGGGGAAGCGACGCAGAATCGGTCGTCTTTGGTGAATCAGTATTTTCCATCCTTGAGTTGTTGGGTAAACATGCGGCAGAAACGTTCGTGGCGCACCACCATCATTATTAAAAGGCCGTTGAGCACCGTAAGCTCAAAGGCGAAGTAGAGCCAGGGCATACCGATAAACAGCGAGGTGAAAAGAGCTATCGTACGCCAGTTGAAAGAGAGTATGTTGGTGTACTTCATCATGGGCAGACTCTTGGCGCGGAAAGCGTCGCGGAAGCTCTGCGGTATGACACCCGAGGGGAAACGCTTGCGCAACTCGGCACGAAGTGCCTGCATGGCACGGGTATTGGCCTCCTGATTGAGCGTATAGTTGGTATAGAAAGTAAGGGTAAGCTTCTGCCAGAAGTTACCGCTCCACGACAGTGCCGCGAGCTTGCGTCGCAGCTCCTCACCATTCTCAAGCTCACTGCCCTGCTCTCCCTTGAGGAAGTAGAGATGGAACTGGCGGTAGTAGTCGGCCATGGCAGCCTGCTTGGCATGGCACAGTCCAGTAATCACGGCTACGACCCATATCACCCACGGATGCTCCATGAAGAAAGTCGAAGTGGCGTTTTCGCGCAGACATATCGCAATATATATGGTGGCAAACCATATATCACCGCTCAGACCGTCAAGAATACGTCCGAGACGCGAATACTGGTGGGTCATACGGGCAAGCTGTCCGTCGGCGCTGTCAAAGGAGTTTGCCCAGATGAGCAGCAGCATACCTATGACATTAAGTCCCAAATCGGGATAATAAAACATCACGCCGGCTCCAATGCCGAGAAATATGGAGGCTATGGTGATGACATTGGGGGTAACTCCGAGTTTACGGGCCAGACACGCCCACGCATATCCTATGGGGCGGTAAAAGGCCAGGTCAATATGTTCTTCGGTGTCCATCGACTTGAGCGTGTCACGATAGCTCACCTTCGGTTGGGTTTCTTTTTCCACTGTAGTGTTAGATATACATTATAATATATATGCGTTATTTCTTCCACTCCTTATTTCTTCCACTCCTTGATGGCGGAGATGACAGCCTTGGCGATATGCGGAGCGGCATCGTTGCGACAAGGGGCGAAACTGGGCCAGTCATTGAAGTCGATGATGCGTATGTCGCCGGTGGAAGACACAATGCAGTCACCGCCATAGACCATGACATCAAGCACATCGGCAGCCGAGTTGCAGATGGATTTGAGATGTTCGAGGTCGAAGGGCAGACCCTGACTCTTGCCGTTGATGGCTTCGTGGCCATACTTGCTGTGGCCCTGGTCGA
>CAZNBC010000275.1:0-2543 GCA_964571125.1 uncultured Bacteroides sp. | reverse complement strand
TTGAATTATACAAATTTTTACACAACTTTTTTCGGGGTATTTTCACAATCGGAAGGGGAGGCGTGGTGTCGCGGCAGGGCAGCAAAGGAGGCGAACTGAGCCGCACGATTAATCAGGGGCATCCTACGGCGCTTGTGGTTCGCGGGATAGGCGAGATTGATTATGTCATCATATTTAGTCATAGGTAGGGTGATGGGAGGTATAAGGGATTATTTTGGATAAAGAGTCATTGGGTTGGTATGCAGCAGAATGGTCGTATAAGAGGTCGGGGAGTAAGATAGGGCAATGGAGGATTTATTCATGATGGCCGCCAATCTGACGGTTGCGCGTGCGCTGTGTGGCGCCCTCGGCGAAGTTGAGTCCACGGAGGATAGCATTTTTTCCGTAGCGCTTCTTGATGCGCAGCACCGCCTCTTGCTTGCGCCGCTCTCGGGCCATAAGCCTATCTTCGGCCACTTTGCGCTGTCTCAAAGCCTCATAGTCAGTGAATAGGTCGAGCTGCGTGGTGGCGATTCGCTTTCTATGCTCCAGTTCCACCTCTGAGATGAGATGATTGACGCAGAGGTTCATCCGTCGCACCAACAGTTGAGGGTTGACGATACGGTCAAATAGTTCGACCACGCGCTGACTGAGTATGCGCTCTGAGGAGGTAGGGGAGTCAATGGCCACAGTCCCGTGGGCATGCACGGGCACAGGACGTCCGTAGAAGTCGGTGGTTATGCGTCCGTGATAGCTGTCACGTATCTCGGGATTGGTGAGCGATTCGCAGTCGTAGCTCACGGTCAGCACTATCTGATCGGTGACCAGACTGTTTTCCACGAGCTTCAGCGCCATCGTATCGGCCATTTCGAGTATTACGTTGCGGGCCTTGTCCACGGTGTAGCCGCACGACAGTACCTGCCCGCTGCTTAGGCTCTTGGTCTCGGGACGATAGCTTTTGATCATTTCCATCGTGACCGGTTCGTAGCCCCAGGCGTGGTCTATGAGCAGTTCAGCATTCACCCCGAAGAGTCGATAGAGCGTCTCTTCATCCTTCAGCGAATAGCGCGCCAGGTCACCCATGGTCAAAATGCCGTGCAGGGCCAGCCGATTGGCCGTACCCACTCCTACGCGCCAGAAGTCAGTGAGTGGAGTATGGTCCCACAATTCCCGACGGTAACTCGCTTCGTCAAGCTCAGCTATGCGCACTCCGTCCTTGTCGGGCGCCATCTTCTTTGCCATGATATCCATAGCTATCTTACACAGATACAGATTGGTGCCGATACCCGCCGTGGCCGTAATTCCGGTCTCACGAAGCACCTCTCTTATCATTTTCATGGCGAGCTCATGGGCCGTAGTGCGATAAAGCCGCAGATACTCCGTGGCATCGATAAACACCTCGTCAATGGAGTAGACATGTATATCCTCCGGTGCGATGTAGCGAAGATAGACGCTGTAAATACGCGCGCTATACTCTATGTACTTAGCCATGCGCGGGGGCGCCACGATGTAATCCACGGCCAACTGCTGATTGCTGTCGAGCGCGGCTTTGGAATATGAAGCCCCCCACCGGCCACGATGGGAATTCACCTCTCTGAGCTTGCTCATCACCTCGAACAGTCGGGGTCGTCCGCCGATGCCATACGACTTAAGTGCCGGCGACACGGCCAGACAGATGGTCTTTTGGGTACGCGACATATCGGCCACGACAAGACACGTGTCAAGCGCGTCAAGCCCACGCTCAACGCACTCCACCGAAGCAAAAAAAGACTTCAGGTCAATAGCTATATACTGTCGCGACACGCCATCCATGCCCGCAAATTTAACCACCTCGCTGCGCCGAGACCACGCACCGCGGCGTTAACGGATGTTAACACTGGTAGATAACTACATAGAGTTTCGGTCAAATCACTGCAACATCAGGCTTTATTCTTGCTCGCGTCTAATAATGGGATTACGGAATCTATAATTCCTTGCAAATCGCTCAATATTATTAATCATACAATACATCAAGCAAATGATTGGAAAAAACAGTAAGGCAGCCCAATCATCCCATTGATAACGAACCGATTTCTTCAGACAATGCTTACAAGGAGCATACTCATATTCTTCGGCTTCATCTACGGATAGTGATGCTATTTCATACACAGTGTTTTTTAGACTCTTGCAGTCCATAGTGTAATGAAAACTATGAGCTTGCGGACTCTCTGATATGTATGCAACTTCCCATGAACTTGGATTTGGAGTAGCAAAAGATGCTGCACTCCATCTCACTATCCAAAACGAAATAGCAATACCTCCTCCAATCCAAATTAGATATAGAAGAATCCAAAAAATCTTTTTCATTTCGCTTTTATCACAACATCATCATCGTTTGATCTCCCGTATTTAACTCATTGGTAACACCACTATCCTTCGGGAAATATCCGGGCAATCGCTGGAAATAGTCTCGGAAATCGGAGATAAACTTCCCGCAGGAACGATACGCAAAGCTATGTAATTCAATGCTCAAAATAGTAAGCGGTAGACCCTGTTAATCAAGAGCCTACCGCCTAATTATCTGA
>CAZNBC010000274.1:0-2564 GCA_964571125.1 uncultured Bacteroides sp. | reverse complement strand
TGCGCTGGTTGATGATGGTGTCGATGGCGATGGCGGTCTTACCGATCTGGCGGTCACCGATGATGAGCTCACGCTGGCCGCGACCGATGGGCACCATGGAGTCTACGGCTTTCAGACCGGTCTGCAGAGGCTGCTTCACGGGCTGACGGTAGATAACGCCGGGAGCCTTACGCTCCAGGGGCAGACGCATCAGCTCGCCGCTGATGGGGCCTTTGCCGTCGATGGGTTCGCCCAGTACGTTGATGACTCGTCCCAGGAGTCCTTCTCCTACAGGGATAGAGGCAATCTCGCCGGTGCGTCTTACTGACATGTTTTCGGTCACCTTGTCAACATCGTTGAGCAGAATGACGCCTACGTTGCTCTCTTCGAGGTTGAGTGCCACGCCTTTGACGCCGTTCTCAAACTCAACGAGCTCGTTGGCTCGCACGTTGTCGAGTCCGTAGACGTGTGCCACTCCGTCGCCGACTTCAAGCACGGTTCCGGTCTCGGCAAACGACACCTTGGAGTTGACGTTCTCGAGCTGCTGTTTCAATACTTCCGAAATCTCGCTGGGATTAATCATTTATAGTGAGAATTTGAGAGGTCGTGATGGATGAGTGATAGTGGAGAGTAGTGTGAGTAGCCTGTGGATATTGCTGATTGGATTACTCAGTCATTATTCAGTGGCTGATAAGATTCAGACGCAGCTGCTTGAGTTCGTTGGCTATGGAAGCGTCAAGTCTCTCGTTGTCAATATTGACGGTGAATCCGCCAATGAGCTCGGGATTGACAGACGAGGCGTATTCCATTGTGCCCCCGTTGAGGTGAGCCATGATGAGCTTGCGCAGTCGTTCCTCTTCCGCAGCGTCAAGAGGCGCGGCAGAAGTTACCGTCACCTGATGTATGTTGTTCTCCTTGCGGTAGAGTGCGGCGTAGTCCAGGGCGATGTTCTGCGCCATGTCTATGCGGCGGTTCTCTTCAAGCAGCTTGAGGAAGGCGGTGAATATCTCGTCACCGTTTTCAGCTCCCGCGGCGGTGGTGAGCAGCGAGGCTTTGTCTTCATTGCTCACAAAGGGATTGGCCACGGCATTCTGCAGTGAGGGTGTCTGTGCGAAGGTTTGTGCCAGCGTGGTCATGAGCCGGTACACCTTCTTGTCGTCACCCTTCTCGAGAGCGAACTTGTAGAGCGCCTTTGCATAGCGCCGAGGTATGAGGCCTTCGTTCATTGGGTTTGTTGCGTTTGAATTGTGGGAGGGTTGCGTGGAGGGTTAGTTCTGTTTCTCCATGTCGTCGAGCAGAGTGTTGACGAGCTGAGCCTGTGCTTTCTGATCTTTCATCTCGTTACGCACCACCTTGGCGGCAATGTCCAGGGCGAATGCGCTCACTTCGTTGCGGAACTGAAGTTCGGCCTGCTTACGCTCTTGCTCTATTGACACCTTTGCAGCGTCCATTACCTTCTGGGCTTCCTGCTGAGCGGCGTTGCGTGCCTCTTCGATGATTTGGGTCTTCATCTTGTCGGCTTCGCGCAGCATGTCGGCCTGTTGGCGACGGGCGTCGGCTATGTATTTGTCGGCCTCGGCGCGGGCATTGTCCAGCTGCTCTTTAGCATTCTGAGCATACTCGACGCCTTTGTCTATGAGGTCGGCACGGCTGTTTACTCCCTGGATAATCGCAGGCCATCCCCACTTCCACAGTATCACGAAGAGGATGATGAATGCTACGAACATCCAGACCATCAAGCCGGTGTCGGGTGTGAATAATTCCATTTACGGGTGTTTATGGATTTTATTTGTATGGACTTAGCAGGTTTGTTTATCATACCGTCTGTCGGCCGTGGGATGACCGCAGCCGACAGTACGGCGTGTAACTGCAGTGATTAAACGAAGAGTGAAAGAAGGCAGACAACGACAGCGAAGAGTGCCACACCCTCGATAAGGGCTGCGATCACGATCATGTTGCTTCGGATGTCACCTGCGGCTTCGGGCTGACGGGCGATAGCTTCCATGGCTGCACCACCAATTTTGCCAATGCCAAGGCCTGCGCCGATTGCGGCAAATCCTGCGCCGAAGCATGCGCCAATACCAAGAAGACCTTCGATTGCTGCTAAAATCAATGCTAACATAATAGTCGGGGTTTTAGAGATTTAGTTTATTATTTTGATTTGATTTTTTCTGTGTTGGTTAGTAAGGAGAGCGGGTTGATATTCATGCCTGGGTAGGTTGAGTAGCCGGGGCGTGGTCTGCGTGCTGTGCATCATGTTCGTCATGATGACCTTTCTCGTGACCTGCGGCAATGAATATGGTTGAGAGCACCGTGAATACGTATGCCTGGATGAAGCTCACAAGGCAGTCAAGCAGAAGCATGAACACCGAGAACGCTACGGACACTATTGCGGTACCTGTAACTACTGCGGCACCCATTGTGGCGAAGATGAATATCAGGAGTGTGAGTACGATGACTATGATATGTCCGCCCATCATGTTCGCAAACAGACGTATGGTGAGGGCTGCGGGCTTGGTCATTGCGCTGAACAGCTCGATGACCGGCATGATGGGTATGGGCACTTTGAGCCACCAGGGCACATC
>CAZNBC010000273.1:0-2565 GCA_964571125.1 uncultured Bacteroides sp. | reverse complement strand
GGGTACCCCTACTGCCGCGGACGCATATTCGCGCATGTGGAGACCGACGAAGGGCAGTATGACGGAGCCCCGGTTGATGTGGACTGGGCTACGGGAGCATGCCTGATGGTACGCACCGAACTTTACAATCGGGTTGGAGGGCTTGACAAGCACTTCTTTGCCCACATGGAGGAGATAGACCTCTGTTGGCGTCTACGCGCCGCCGGCTACCGGCTTGCAGCCGTGACCGATGCGGCAGTCTACCACCTCGGCGGGGGAAGTCTCCCGGCCGAGAATCCCAAGAAAACGTACCTCAATTTCCGCAACAGCCTGCTGATGCTTCACAAAAATCTGCCGCAGCAGCGCCGTAAATCCATGCTGATAAAGCGGAGACTGCTTGACACACTTGCATGGGGGATGTTCATGGCCAAAGGTGACTTTGCCAATGCCAACGCTATCCTAAAAGCTCATCGTGACTTCCGCTCCATGCGCTCCTCACTCTACCCCAATCCTTCGGGAACGCTTGACTTGCCTAAAAAGCCCAATCTCCTTACGGGCTATTACCTCAAAGGACGCCGAAAATTCTCGGAACTCAGATAAATCCGCGCCTAATTGAAGAGTACGCATACGGGGCGGGGGCACCATATCGGGTCACCGACACGAGTGAGTCCACCGCTGACACCGTCACGACGGTAAACCTCCAGAGCGTTGGCGTCACGACATGCTACCACAAGCCAGTTGCCGTCGGGAGTCAAGGCAAAATTACGTGGATGTGCTCCCGTCGGGGTAAACCCTACCGGGGTGAGAGAAAAGTCATCCTGATTGATACTGAACGTCACGATTCCATCACCTTTCAGACGGTTTGACACATAGACGAAGCGGCCGTCAGGCGACAAATGGATATCGGCGCTTCCCTCACCGTGAGCGAAGTCGGCGAGTGTCCGTGTCATAGGTATGATGAGTCCCGTCATTGGGTCATATTTGAACCACACAACATGGCCGTCTATCTCATTTATCAGATAGCCGTGATACACCCCATCATACTCTCCGGGGAGAAACACACAGTGACGAGGCCCGCTGCCGGGAAGCAGCGGCACATCACGACGCGCACCTATCATCGGAGTGCCGTCATCATCCATCATGTAGGTATAGATACAGTCCGTGCCGAGGTCATTGACCACCATTAGTTTACCATCGGGTGTGAACGCTGTGAAGTGGGGATGCGGCGATGCCTGACGTTCCTTGTCAGCACCTTTCCCCTCATAAGTATATACCGTAGGGGTCGACAGATACCCCGAGTCACTGTCAAAATCGAATAGTGAGATGCTTCCTCCGAGATAATTGGCGGTCACGGCGTGACGTCCGTCAGGAGTGACCGCTATATGACATGGAGCGGCTCCGACAGTTGACCCGTCAGCTGATGTCGGACTATATGCCACGGGGATATAATGTCCTTCACAATCCGAACGAAGCATCGTTACACCTGCTGTCGCACCCTCATCTTCATTGACGGTAAGAAGCGTAGCTCCACCGTCGGCAAAAGTGAGGAACGAGGGATTACTCACCCCGTTGAGAGAGTCAATCGGGGCTACACTCCCCGTGAGAGTATCAAAAGAATAGGAGTGGATGGTGTAATCATCGGCCGAACCGTATGACCCCACGGTCATCACCAATGCTAAAAGACAGTTTATCATCACATTAGAAAATTATTTAATTCTTAAAAAACTACAGTCCACCTTGGCGTAGGGATATAAAAATTGGGAGGTGCCGTGTCTCGCGACGCTGCTCCTCCCAGGGAGTTAGGGAATGGATATATCTTTAAAGTAAATTACTTACTTTACAACTTCTGTAGCCTCCACGTCAACGGGCCCCTCGGCATTGAGGGCATCGTCGTCAAGAAGACCGTTGATATCGTCCTTGCCGCCTACGATTATGCGCTCATATTCACGCAGACCGGTACCGGCGGGAATCAGGTGACCGCAGATTACGTTCTCCTTCATGCCCTCGAGGGTATCGGTCTTGCCGTTGATAGCGGCTTCGTTGAGCACCTTGGTTGTTTCCTGGAAGGAAGCAGCCGACATGAAGCTCGAGGTCTGGAGAGCAGCACGGGTAATACCCTGAAGTATCTGCTCGGAGGTAGCGGGAACGGCATCACGAACCACTATGGGACGGAGGTCACGGCGCTTGAGGGCCGAGTTCTCGTCGCGGAGCTTACGGGCGGTGATAATCATACCGGGCTTGACATTCTCGGAGTCACCGGCATCGGTAACCACCTTCTTGCCCCAGATACGGTCGTTTTCGTCCATAAAGGCGCGCTTGTCCACAATCTGCTGTTCGAGGAACATGGTGTCGCCCGGAT
The DNA here is from genome assembly GCA_964571125.1 of uncultured Bacteroides sp. Classification (GTDB taxonomy): domain Bacteria; phylum Bacteroidota; class Bacteroidia; order Bacteroidales; family Muribaculaceae; genus Paramuribaculum. Next base: position 227 of record CAZNBC010000273.1, on the reverse strand, counting down.
CTATGATGTTGACCTTGCGCATCATCTGGCGGACGATGACTTCAAAGTGCTTGTCGTTAATCTTCACACCCTGCATGCGGTACACATCCTGAACTTCGTTAACGATGTATTCCTGCACGGCGGTCGGACCCATGATGTTGAGGATGTCGACGGGAGTGATCGCACCGTCACAGAGGGGCGTACCGGCACGCACATAGTCGTTTTCCTGAACAAGAATCTGCTTAGAC
>CAZNBC010000272.1:0-2589 GCA_964571125.1 uncultured Bacteroides sp. | reverse complement strand
GTGTAACCTAAATGTACGGTGCGGTCAATCGAGGTGCCGGCGGAGATGTCTTCAAACTTACGCCACATCACACCCTCGTTGCCGTCGGGGCCTTCAGTAGCGTCGCGGAGAGCAACGACATAGCCGTGGATTTCAGACATCTTGGTCTTGCCGTCCTTCTGAGTGTAGTAGGATGCTCTGTCGGAGTAGTCGCGGGCTTCGCCTACGTAGTATACCACGCCGATGGGTTTAATGCCGTCGCGCTTCAGCAGGGCAGTGCTCCATGAGCCGTCGCTGTAATAGAAGTCACCAACCTTAGGCTCAGCCTGAGCGGCACCCTCAATCATATATACGAAGCTAATTTCATCGTTGACTACGGCTTTGGCATCAGCATTCTCACGCAGGGTAAGGATGCCGGCGGGAACCTTGATGATATATGTGCCGGGCTCGGTAATTTCGGGGAATGAGATGGTTACGGTGCCGTCACTGCCGATGGTGGGGGTGGGAGCGGCCTCGGGCTGTGTCGAGCCTTCTTTCAGCACCTGTGCCTTACCGCCTGCCATAAGCTCGACCACACTGTAGTTGGCGTACTTGAAGCGTACGGAGCCGATGGACTTCACGATGCCTTCTACGGGTGATACGGTGTAATCCTGGCTCAGGGGAGGGGTCTGAATGAGGTACACACGCGATGTGGCACCGAGGGGATTTCCCTTGGAGTTCAGGTATACGCCCTGCGGGATATATACATGGTAGATACCGGGAGTTGTATAGCCTGCGTGGGCGAACTCAAACACCAGTTCGGTCTTGCCGGTCAGCGCATTGCGATAAGCGTACATGCCCTCGGCGTCAGCACGGCGTGAGAATACTGCACCTTTGGGAGTGGCCAGCTGTATCTCGTCATTCGAGTCGGGGTTGGGCGTGAACAGGCCTTCCATATTAATGGTGATACGACCTAAGCCGGTAGGATTGGCCGTTACGTCAAGAAGACCCTCCTCGGGGGTGATTCCGGTCATGCACTCATTGAAGTCAAGCACCTTATACTCGGTTGCACCGCTGCCCAAGGGGTTGGTGCTGAACTCTATACGGTCTACACGCTCGTTGCTGAAGCCGATGTGCTCGCCGGTGGTGGTGTGGATTACAAAGCTCTGTGCGGCCGCCGAAAGGGTCAGCGCTGCCGCTGCGGCCAATAATATGTTACGTCTCATTGATTAAGCAGTTTAAAAGTTTTACCATCTGTTGTTGACACAATATACACTCCAGTTGCAAGGTTTGACAGTGCAATGGAGGCTTCGCCGTCGGCACCCACGGTTACGCGGGCTACAGTGCGGCCCTCGATGTCGGTCAGTGAGGCTACGCTTCCGGGGGTGAAGCCCTGAAGGAGGACTGTGTTATCGACCACGCTGATACGGTATTCATCGGCAGCGATAGACTCTACGGCGGCATCTACCTGCTCGAATCTAAAATTGTCTACGTCGCTGAGGTTATGGTCGCAGCTTACCACTGAGGACTCTACGTGAAGTTTATCTTCTACGAATGTCACTATGGGAGTCTGCTCAAGAATGTACTTGGCCGTGCTGCCGTCGTGCATGTACACCACTACTGCATCTTTCAGCTCACCGGCCATTGCTGCCGGAGCCGCGCAGCAAGTCACCGCTGACGCAAGCATTAAGCCGCGAAAGAATTGTGAAACTAAATGTTGATTAGCTTTCATAAAATGATAATGTTAGTTACTATGTGTCGAAAAGACTCTCTTGTTAGAGAACCACACGCAAAAGTAGGAAAAAAATATTTTAAACAAAATTAATGGAGGAAATATTTCTTAACAAATTGCTATTTCTCTAACTTCCAACATCTCTTGATGTCGAAAAATCGCCCTTTCCGCCATCATTCTGCCACTCATCCCTATCCCGTCCGGCCGAGCAAATACCCGAAGGGTATTGATATATTCATCACCCCAATCACCGACCGTAGAAAGGTGCTCGGGGCTATTATGGTTCCGGCTCACGGCGCTCGTTGGCCGCCGACGTCAAAGTAATGGCTTTACTCCTCGTATGGAGTGGGGTCGGGGACACCGGCCTCACGGAAGGCCTCGCGGCGTTCGGTGCATGTTCCGCAGCGTCCGCAGTGCTTCTCGCCACCCTTGTAGCATGAGTACGTGTGGGCGTAGTCTACGCCTATCTGAGCACCGCGACGGCATATCTCCGTTTTATTAAGGTTAGTGTAGGGCGCGAAGATGTCAATGTGGTCATAGGTGCCCTCGCTGATAGCCTGCGACATGGCTCTGACAAATCCGTCGCGGCAGTCGGGGTAGATGGCATGGTCTCCGCCGTGGTTGGCCATCATCACGTGCTTGAGGCCGTGACTCTCCGCGATACCCGCCGCTACGGCCAGCATAATGCCGTTACGGAAGGGGACAACGGTTGACTTCATATTCTCATCGTCATAGTTCCCCTCGGGGATGGCGTCAGCACCTGAAAGTAGCGAACTGTTGAACAGACGCCCCACAAACGGCATATCCACCTCAATGAGTTCTATGCCGAGTAACTCACAGTTGTAGCGGGCGCACTCTATCTCCCGGGCATTATGGTTTGACCCGTAGTTGAAGGTGAC
>CAZNBC010000271.1:0-2595 GCA_964571125.1 uncultured Bacteroides sp. | reverse complement strand
GCCTTATCCACTCGCGGTATCCCGCCATAACCTCCTCGGGCACAGCCTCTGCGCGAGCCACCCCCACGCGGTAAGCTCCTGCCTCCTTGAGCCGCTCCCTCAGCTCCCCATTACTCATCCCGCTGCCCGTCGCGTTGCCTATCCCGCCGTTCATCGCGTTGCCTATCGCGTCAGCCGGTTTGTCGAAGGTGTCGTTACATCGGGAGCTTTTCGAACTCATACCCCTCCTCTTTCAGCCACTCTATGGCGCGGGGAAGCGCGTAGCGCAGATTCTTCTCGGCCTTGAGCGAGTCATGAAACACTATTATCGATCCGTTGCGCACGTAGCGCTTCACATTCTCAAGCACCTCCTCGGGAGTGAGTTTCTTGGAGTAGTCACGGGTCACGAGGTCGTACATCACTATATTGTAGTGATTCTTGATGGCCCTTGATTGCTTCCAGCGTATGAGTCCGTGCGGCGGACGAAACAGACTGCTCCCTATCATGCGGTCAGCCTCGGTGATATCGCGCATGTATCTGTGTGTAGTCACCTTGAAGCCCTGCAGATGGTGCATCGTATGGTTGCCATAGCTGTGGCCGCGCCGTTTTATCTCCTCGAACAACTCGGGATAGCGGCGCACATTGTCGCCCACGAAGAAGAACGTGGCCTTGATGCCGTAGCTGTCAAGCACATCAAGCACCCACGGGGTCAGTTCGGGTATCGGGCCGTCATCAAACGTCAGATACACCGTCTTTGAGCCGCGTCGCTTGATGCGCCATATGGCCTCGGGAAACAGCAGTCTGTAAAGGAGCGGAGGCTGTTCGATAAACATATCTCCGCGCGTCTACTTATTCGCTGCCTGCTGGAGTATCTCCTGACGGCGCAGGTCCACACCCCTTTCGTTGAGCGACCGGAGAATTTCGGCCTGCATTGCCGCAGCCTCTTCGTCGGTGGTGGCGCTACCCAAGTAGGAGTAGAGCAGATCCATGAAGTAGTAGCGGTCAATGAACTTGTCAAGATTCTGTAGCGAAGCATACTGCGAGGGAGTGAGGCTCTGGTAGTACACTATGTTGCCGGCATACTTGTCAAGCTCATTGCGCACTATCTCCCGGCCGAGTTTGATGCACTCGTCATTGTCGGTCGCTATTCCGAGACGCATATACAGCTCGCCTATCTCCTGACCTACCTGTACGGAGTAGGGTGAGGCCTCTACGGGAAGTTTCTCGCGGATGAGGTCAAGCACATGTTTGGCCTTGGCATACTTGTCGTCGCGGCGGCTCTCAAGTATGGTGCGTTCACCGTCAGTGAGGGGTGTGCCGGCAGCCTCGCCCTGAGCGAGCATCTGCTCTATGGCTACCGCTTCGTTGACTAATGCGGTGGCAAGGTCAAGCATCGCCGAGCGGTTGGTGGTCACCATGCGGCGCACTGTCTCGTCAAGATAGATATCCGAGGGATCCTTCACGGCGTCAAGACCTCCCCAGAGGAAGCGTTCGGTGACGTTACGGTACATCTTTTCGGTGTTCACGCCCATGTCGCGGCCCACTCTCTTCACGGGGGTCACCTCGTAGGCCAGACCGGTATTGCGCAGATAGGGATTGAGGCCCATGTAGTAGCGGTCGGGCACTGTCATGGCGAAGTAGAGGGGACGGTCCATGCCGTTCTTGGCCGAGGTGGCAAGCATGTCTATGGTCATCACCTCGCTCAAGGTCAGGCCGCTGCGGCCTCCCGTACGGGCGTCTATATCTATCTCCGATTCGGTCACGAGGGCCTCGGCGGGAGTGAGGCGTCCTGAGGCAATCATGGCGGCGGTATCAACGGGTATCACGAGCTTGCTGTACTTCAGCACGGGCACACCGTAGATATTCTGACGTGAGGCCGGGTCGTAGAGTTCGGCGAGGGCGGCCTGGGCGTTGACCTTCACGGAGTCGTTCGACCCTATGAAGTAGCTGAACTGCAGTGCATCGTAGGCATAATCCTCGGGCTTGGCCTGTATTGCTATAGGCTTGGCCTCATAGGTGGGACGGGTGATGGAGTTGACATACCAGTCGGTGGTGAGGTACGAGAGGTTGACCACCTTCACGTCGGTGCGCACACCCTCTACCTCCTGGGCGTACCACAGGGGGAAGGTGTCGTTGTCGCCGTTGGTGAATATTATGGCGTTTTCGTCAAGCGAGTTCAGATAGTTCATGCCGAAGTCGCGGGCGGTGTAGCGTCCCGAGCGGTCATGGTCGTCCCATGTCTGCGACACCATCTGCAGGGGCACGAGCACACCTACGGCGGCGGCCACGATAGCCATGCCCATTGATACGGCGGGCTTGTCCATCTTCACATCCTGACCGTTGACATGGCCCGTGATGCCCTTCTTGGTCTTGTCACCGGCAAGCATAAGCAACAGGCGCCACAGTCCGGCCACACCCATGCCTATCCAGATGGCGTAGGCGTAGAACGACCCGGCAAATGCGTAGTCGCGTTCGCGCGGCTGCATCGGCGGCTGGTTGAGATAGAGCACGATAGCTATGCCTGTCATGAAGAACAGGAAGAAAATTACCCAGAACTGTTCTATGCCGCGCTTCGAGGTGAAGGCTTGCCACAGCAGACCTATCAGGCCCAGCAGC
>CAZNBC010000270.1:0-2603 GCA_964571125.1 uncultured Bacteroides sp. | reverse complement strand
TGCTCCGCGAGGAAAGCGCTGCAACCGTATTTTGGCTGAGTAGATAGGGGACCGGATTAAAAGTAGTGGAATTTTTCTCTGGGAATTGGGTGCTGTAATATTTGTATGAATGAGGCGATTGTGTTAATTTTGTAGACCTCATACGTTTCTCCCTCAAAATTATACAATCCGTTCTATCAGATAATATTATCAGACAAGATGAAACATTTCTTCCTCAGCCTGCTCGGTGCATTGGCTGCCATCTGGCTCTCCGCCCTCATCGGGGTATTCATATTCGCTATAATAATGGGTGGTCTCATCGCATCAAGTTTCAGCAGCGACGCACCTGTGAAGGTTGACAAGCACTCTATCCTTCACCTCACCCTCGAAGGCACTATGGAGGACCGTGAGAGTTCACGCGAATTCTCTCTTGAGATGTTCAACGATGATTTCCAGGAGCCATTGTCACTTGACGTGATGATTTCCGCTATCCGTCAGGCTGCCAATGATGACAATATCGAAGGTATCTATCTTGACTGCAAGGGACTGCAGGCAGGCATGGCTCAAATAGAAGCTCTGTCAAAGGTTCTTAAGGAATTCAGGGAAAGCGGCAAATGGATTTACAGCTACAGCGACGGATATGCTCAGAGCGACTATATCCTCGCCTCCGTATCCGACACCATATTCCTCAACCCCGTAGGTATGGTAGATGTCCACGGACTTCAATCACAGATACTTTTCTTCAAGAATCTGCTTGACAAACTCGGAGTGGAGATGCAAGTGGTAAAAGTCGGCACCTATAAGAGCGCCGTAGAGCCTTTCATACTTGACCACATGAGCGAGGCCAACCGCGAGCAGATAAGTCTGTTCCTCAATCAGATATGGGGCAAATTCGCTGCTGAAATGGCCGAGAACCGCTCTGTGACAGTAGAGAAGATAAACGAATGGGCCAACTCTTCACTCTTCACCGTGGCCCCCGAGAAACTCCTGGAGGAGAAGGTTGTTGACCGCCTCGTATACCGCCGCGAGATGGATGACATTCTCGCCAAACTGTCGCACGATGACGAACCACGCCTGATAGGCTATACCGACTACGCCCAGGCTAACCCCGTGAAGCATAAGAAGCACCAGCATGAGATAGCAGTGCTCTACGCCCTCGGCGACATAACAGAATCGGACAAGACCGGCATAGCTTCAGAGCGTCTCGTGCCTGAGATTCTTGAACTTGCCAAGAACGACGACGTAGAGGGCCTCGTGCTCCGCGTCAACTCAGGCGGCGGTAGCGCCTTCGCCTCGGAGCAGATATGGGAGGCACTGGAATATTTCAAATCTACCGGCAAGCCCTTCTACGTATCTATGGGTGACTACGCAGCATCAGGCGGCTACTACATCTCCTGTGGCGCCGAGAAGATTTTTGCCGAACCCGTAACCCTCACCGGTTCTATCGGCATATTCGGCCTGATACCCAACGCGCAGGGACTTATCACCGATAAACTCGGGGTAAACGTCGCCACCGTATCGACCAATACCGGCGAACTCCCCACCATACTCACTCCCATGACTCCTCAGCAGCGCGCCGCAATGCAGAGCAGCGTTGACCGCGGCTACGAACTGTTTACCTCACGTTGCGCTCAGGGACGCCACACCACCGTGGACTCCATCAAGGCTATCGCTGAAGGACGTGTATGGGACGGCATGACCGCCCAAAAGATAGGTCTCGTTGACGAGCTCGGAGGTCTTGATGACGCTGTCGCAGCTATCGCTCTCAAACTCGGCTATTCCAAGGGCGAATACTACACCACCGCTTACCCCGACGTAGAACTCGAATGGTGGGAGGAAGTCTTCAAGATGACCAACAGCATCCGCGCTTCAATCATCGACTCACACTTAGGAGAAGCCAAGGAGTATTACGACGCCATACGCCGGTTTGAAAACTGGGACAACGTACAGGCACGTATGGTGAACATACGCATTGAATAATTAGGAACGAAGGATAATAAGGAACGAAGGATTAATTAGCCCCGACCCACTCACTTTAGCCTATGGCCCGGAACAAACTTTTGGCGGCACTGTTGCTCTACCCACTCTCACGACTGTTCAGTCTGGGAGTGAGCATCCGTAACGCCATGTTCGGAGGCATACTGAAGGAGCGGGAGTTTGACATTCCGGTGGTGGTGGTCGGCAATCTTGCTGTAGGCGGCACCGGAAAAACACCTCATACCGAGTACCTGATCAATGCCCTGTCTCATGACCATCATGTGGGCGTGCTCAGCCGTGGCTACCGACGCAAGACCAAGGGATTCATTCCCGCCACTCCACAGTCGACTCCCGAAGATATAGGTGACGAGCCGTTCCAGATATACCGCAAGTACGGTAAGCGGGCCATGGTGGCCGTGTGCGAGAGCCGTGTGACCGGTATCGAGAAGATGCGTGAGATAGATCCGAAGCTTGACCTCATGATACTTGACGATGCTTTCCAGCACCGTTACGTGAAGCCCACCATTGCTGTGGTGCTCACCGAAGCCGGACGACTCCCCTACAAAGACCACATGATGCCGCTCGGACATCTGCGCGAGCCGATGAGCGCCCTGCAGAGAGCCGACATCGTAGTCGTGACGAAATGT
>CAZNBC010000269.1:0-2603 GCA_964571125.1 uncultured Bacteroides sp. | reverse complement strand
GCCATCAACTCGATTGTCACCTATCCCGCCATGCACTCACAGCTCAAGGAGGACGGTCTGGCCGAAGTCAATCAGATAACCTGGGACAAGGCCGGAGCCAAAGTCATCGATATATACCATAAAGTCATCGGTGACAAGCAGTGATAAAGAGCTAACCTTAACAAAGTAAATCAAAAAAAACACCTACAATACAAGATGAAAGCTATCTGCTTCTATTTCCAGATTCACCAGCCTTTCCGTCTGAAAAGATACCGCTTTTTTGACATAGGCAACGATCACTACTATTACGACGACTTCGCCAACGACGATATAGTGACCCGCATAGCACAGCGCAGCTACATTCCTGCTGCCGAAAGTCTCCTGCGCATGATCGAAGAGGGCGAGGGACACTTCCGCTGCGCCATCTCCATCACCGGCACAGCCCTGGAGCAGTGCGAACAGTATGTGCCCGAGTTCATTGACCTTCTCAAGAAGCTCGCCGCCACAGGCAAGGTGGAATTCCTGGCCGAGACCTACGCTCACTCACTGTCATCGCTCACCGACCCCGAGGAGTTTGCCAGTCAGGTGAAGGTTCACGACGAGAAAATCTACGAGCTCTTCGGCCAGAAGCCCAAGGTGCTCCGCAACACCGAGCTCATCTACTGCGACGACATGGCTCCCCAGATATACGCCATGGGATACAAGGGCGTGATAACCGAGGGTGCCAAGCACATCCTCGGATGGAAGTCCCCCAACTATGTGTATTCCGCAGCCTCACAGCCCGAGCTGAAGCTCCTGCTCAAGAATGCCAAGCTCAGTGACGATATCACCTTCCGCTTCGGCAACCACGACTGGGACGCATATCCCCTCACAGCCGACAAGTATATCGACTGGATTGCCTCCACTCCCGCCGAGGAACAGATTATCAACCTCTTCATGAGCCTTGAGACATTCGGCGAGATGCAGAGCCGCGAAACCGGTATATTCCAGTTCCTCGAAGCACTCCCCCGCTTCGCCAAGGAGCGCGGCATAGAATTCTGGACTCCCACCGAAGCCGTAGAGAAGCTCAAGCCCGTAGGCGAACTCTCCGTGATGCACCCCATATCATGGGCCGACGAAGCACGCGACACCTCGGCATGGCTCGGCAACAAGCTCCAGCGCGAAGCCTTCGAAAAGCTTTACAGCGTGGCCGAGCGTGTACGTCTCTGTGACGACCGCCGCCTCAAGCAGGACTGGTACTACCTCCAGGGTTCCGACCACTTCTTCTATATGGCCACCAAGCACTTCGCCGATGGCGCCGTACACTCTCACTTCAGCCCGTACGAGACTCCTTTCCAGGCCTTCACAAACTACATGAATGTACTCAGTGACTTCATCGTGCGCGTAGAAGAGCAGTATCCTCTCGAAATCGAGAACGAAGAACTCAACTCACTCCTGACAACCATCCGTAACCAGGCCCGCGAGATTGAGACTCTCAATAAGGAGGTCAACTCTATGCGTCAGAACGTCGAGCACTACAACGAGGAACATCTCCTGCGCGAAAAGAAGGCTCAGGAAGCCACTCTCGCCGAGGTCGCTGCCGTGCCTGAAGCTCCCGCTGTCCCCGAAGAGAAGCCTGCCAAAAAGACCCGCGCCCGTAAGGCTGCCGCTCCCAAAGCCGCAAAGGCAACTAAGGAGACTGCCGCTGACGAGGCACCCAAGCGTCGCACCCGCAAGCTCAAAGCAGACAAATAAAAACTCTTGATACAAAAAATATCGGCTGTGTCACAGTTAACATCTATGACACAGCCGATTTTGCGTTTATAGGGAATCGCTGAAGCGGCGAGGGAGCAGTGATAGTGGTTATTGGAGTTTCAATACACAGAGGAATTTTCTACGCGCGTGGTCGAATATAAAGTCGGTGACACCCATAGCATAGAGACGTACAAGGGCATCCTCCGTAGCCCTAAGCCCCATGTGCAGCGGGACGGCAATCTCCTCAACGGTCATCCCGGCCTCGTACTCGCCAAGCAAATCAAGAAGACGCTTGCATCCCTCGTCAAGATGCAGCAGCGCATCATTTCCCTGACTACGGGCACGCCAAGCACGCTCCACAAGCGGCGCAAGAGCAATATTCTCATCCTTAACCCTCACGTATGCGCGGAGTACACCACCTTCCTCCTTGACCCTGACAGGACGTGAAGAGGCGACAGCGATATCTACCTTGTACACAACTTGCCCCGGATCGGTCTTATAGGCCGTGACCTCTATACTCTGCGGAGGCACACAGCACATTTCGGCAGCTTGCTCGACCACAAAGATATCCTCCTCGGAGCGCACACCGGCCACGACACCATTGTCCTTGACCCCTACCAACAGTCGTCCGCCCTTGTGATTGGCAAAGGCGGCGATACTGCGGGCTATCTTGCGCGCATCACCTATGGCAAACTTGAAGTCCTGACACTCATGTTCACCTTCCTCTATGAGTCGTTGTATATAGTATCGTCCTTTTATAGCCTTTATATCTTTCATCTTACAGTATCTATAAAAATTCAGCCGCCCTGTATCACACAGAGCGGCTGAACCTGAGATAGCGCTTCAGGATGGGCTTGAACCAACGACCCCCTGATTAACAGTCAGGTGCT
>CAZNBC010000268.1:0-2617 GCA_964571125.1 uncultured Bacteroides sp. | reverse complement strand
GATACTCTTCATCGCGCCCCATGAAGGTGGCAATAGAAGGCACTGACACTACGCGAGCGGCAATTCCCTGAGCCTTGAGCTCATCGGCCACGCTCATGAGCAAGCTGACTTCGCTGCCATTGGCTATAAGGGCTACTTCCGGGTCCTTGGCGTCACTCACTACATAGCCGCCTTGGCGTACACCCTCGGCTTCGGCCTTGCGGTCGGCACCGGGCAGATCCGGTACATCCTGACGGGTGAGGATGAGCACCGTAGGGGTGTCTTTATTCTCCATGGCCATGCGCCAGCACTCGATTGTCTCGGCTGAGTCAGCAGGACGGAGCACAAGCAGCGAGGGTCGTCCGCTCATGTTGGTCATCTGCTCCAGCAGACGCATCTGAGCCTCATGCTCCACAGGCTGATGAGTAGGTCCATCCTCCCCTACGCGGAATGCATCGTGGGTAAACACGTATTTCACGGGGAGCTCCATGAGAGCTGACATACGTATGGCGGGCTTCATGTAGTCGGAGAATACGAAGAATGTGCCGCAGGCGGCGTACATCGCTCCGTGGAGAACTATGCCGTTCATGATGGAGGCCATGGTGAGCTCCGATACTCCGGCGTGGAGGAATGCACCCGAGAAGTCGCGGTGTGAGAGGGCATGTGTATGGCGGAGGAATCCGTCAGTCTTGTCAGAGTTGGCAAGGTCGGCGGAAGCCACTATCATATTCTTAACCTTATCGGAGAGTTCGGCAAGCACATTGGCCGAGGCGTTGCGAGTGGGCTGGTTGGCCTTGTGCACTATGCTGCGATAGTCAATGGGAGGCAGCTGGCCGAGGATGAACTGCTCAAGCTCGATAGCCTGATCGGGATGGGCGGCACGCCACTGCTTCTCCTCCTCGCGGCGTTTGGCTACGATGGCGCGGAGCTCTTCGCGGCGTTCGTCGTAGAGTTTCTGTACTTCGGGGCGTATCACGAAGGGATTCTCGGGGTCACCTCCGAGGTTGCGGATGGTGGCGGCTACGTCGGCTCCGCTCTTGCTCAGGGGCTGTCCGTGTGTGCTGCACTTGCCTTCGAAGTTCTCGCCTTCAGCTGTCACGCAGCCTTTACCCATTACGGTGTGACCGATGATGAGTGTGGGGCGTTCTTTTTCCTCGAGAGCCTTACCGAGTGCGTCGGCTATGGCCACAGGGTCGCAACCGTCGATTTCAAGCACATTCCAGTGCCATGCGCGATACTTGGCGGCGTAATCCTCGTTGTCTACCTCACTTACCATTGTCGAGAGCTGCACTTCGTTGCAGTCGTAGAACATGATGAGGTTATGCAGCCCGAGTTCGCCGGCTATGCGTCCGGCACCCTGTGAGATTTCTTCCTGAATACCTCCGTCAGAGATGAAAGCGAAGGTCTTGTGTGCCATCCATTCACCGAAGCGGGTGGCGAGATAGCGTTCTGCAATGGCACATCCTACGGCCATCGTGTGGCCCTGACCAAGAGGTCCGGAGGTGTTTTCGATGCCTCGTTCCACATCGTATTCGGGATGTCCGGGGGTGCATGACTGCCACTGGCGGAACTGCTGCAGCTCGTCAAGGGTGTATTTGCCTGTGAGGGCGAGCACGCTGTAGAGCATCGGCGACATGTGGCCCGGGTCAAGGAAGAAGCGGTCGCGGGCTATCCACCTTGGATCGTCGGGGTCAGTAACGAGAAATTGTGAGTACAGTACATTGACAAAATCGGCACCGCCCATGGCTCCGCCGGGATGACCCGATTTGGCCTTCTCAACCATGGCGGCAGACAACACGCGTATATTGTCAGCAGCCGAATTGATGGTGTTAATGTCCATTGCTGAATTTGATGATGAGTTTTGTTGCCGCGCGGGGTGCAACGGTAAGTGAAGCGGCCCGGCATCCCTTACGACTCTGCAAAGGTAGTGATTATACCGCAGAAGCCAAAATCAAATGTCTCATGATGATAAAGAAACACGGAGTGTCATAATGACCGAAACGGCGATGTGACGTATTATGCCACATCGCCGTTTCATAAATTATTACAGGATGATCTTAGTCAATTATGATTTCGTCAACAAACAGGAAAGCGGGATCGCCGTTGGCGCGCTTTTCCCATGCGGGCATCTGGGGCTGGCATACAGCTTCGACACGTACGTAGCGTGCCTTGACGGGAGCGAAGCTGAGCTTGTGGGCCGCTACCGCGATGGGGGTGTTCTGCTCGTTGATGGGGTATTCCTCGCGGGCAACCTGAGTGAAAGTCTTGCCGTCTTCCGACACGAAGACAGTGATGGACTTTGCGTCAAGAATCCAGTCGGGAACATCTACGAGTGTGCGTACGGTCACGGCTGAGATTTCGGTGGGTTCGCTGAGGTCGATGGTGGCGTCAAGATTCTTGCCGTTGAAGCCGAGCCATCCGCCGGCGGTGAATGCGGTGGTGCCGTATTTGCCATCAACGAGTGTGGTGGCGCCGTCACCGTTGTAGCGCGAGTGGGGCTGCTCGGTCATGGTGATGGGATGAGCGGTAGCCTTGTTGAATGTCACGCTGTCGGTGAACACGCGGCTGTTACCTTCGGGACGTACTGCCACGGCCTTGATGACCGATGTGGTGGTGATTTCCAGAGGTTCGGTGTATT
>CAZNBC010000267.1:0-2648 GCA_964571125.1 uncultured Bacteroides sp. | reverse complement strand
TGACCGTGACACAACGGGACTGATGATGTTTGCCAAGAATGAGCAAGCTAAAGAGACCATGCAGCACAACTGGAACAACATGGTGCTCAACCGTAAGTATCTTGCTGTCGTAGAGGGTAAGGTTGAGGAACCCGAGGGTACCATCAAGAGTTATCTTGCCGAGACTTCGGCCCACGAGGTATATTCGACTGACAAACCGGAGGGCGGTCAGTTGGCTATCACACGCTATAAGCGACTGAGAAGCCATAACGGATTTACACTCATGGAGGTGGAACTCGACACCGGCCGCAAGAATCAGATACGAGTTCACATGAAGGACCTCGGTCATCCTATCTCGGGTGACAAACGTTACGGTGCAAAGAGCAGTCCCGTGCATCGTCTTTGCCTGCATGCTCAGACGTTACGTTTCGTGCATCCCGTAACACGCAAGGAGATGAACTTCGAGACACCCGTTCCCGCAGCATTCAACCGTCTGCTGAAATAATATCTTTCCCGAAAATAACTGACTGAAGAATAATTCAGAGCCTTTTCACCTTCACATTGTGGCGGCGAAACAGGGTTTCTGCGGCATCCCTAAACACCTTTGCCCTTGAATCGGGCACCGTATCGCCGGGATATACCAAATGGTAACCGCGACGGTTCTTGTCAACCCCGGGGGGCACGGTATAGACCAAGCGGTATCCGGCCGAATCAACACGGGCTTTGCCCATAGAGTCACGACCAAGGAAGACCTTCACCATAGCTCCGCCACGTGTCTTGGCAGTCTTCATGCCCGAGATGAAATTGCCCATAGAGTAGACGATGAACTGCTGCCGTGTGCTGTCAACCGGATTCTTAACCATCTTCATGGGCTGTACTACATGCGGGTGGCCACCTATAATCATATCAACCCCTAACGAACTGATATAGTCACACATGGACTTCACATGCGCGGGAGGAAGATCAACATATTCGACACCCCAATGAGGCATAACCGCCACCAGTTCCGCACCACGTTCACGGGCTGCGAGGACATCCCTGCGTATCATCTGCCTGTCAAGCGGATTTACCTTGACATCACCGGAGGGAAGTATGCCATTGGTTGAGAACGTATAATTAAGCAGAGCTATACGGAAGCCGTTAACCTCTACAATACAAGGCGTGAGGCTGTCACGCTCGGCTGAGTTACGGTAGGCACCGATATGAGGTATCCTCTTCTTGTCAAGATTGTCAAGCGTAGCAATCAGACCTCTGTCCCTACGGTCAAGCATGTGGTTGTTGGCCAACATGAACAGGTCAAATCCGGCATCTTTCAAAGCATCCGCATAACTTTCCGGAGCATTGAAACATGGGTAGCCGCTGTACGGTGCACCGGCTATCGGCGTCTCCAGATTCACTATTGCATAATCGGCAGAATCCACGAATCCCTTCACATCCCTGAAGTAATCGGAATAGTCATAGTTCTTACCCGAGCGCGCATCGTCAATCTGACTCTGATGCATCATGGCATCACCGGCAAAAACGATTTCTGCCTTTTGATCACTCAAAAGCGCAGTAACTAATGAAATGAGCAAAAGGCAGAAGTACATCTTCGTTCCAAGAATGAGATGGAAGTTCTCTTTACTTGTAAATCTCGTGGCGGGCTGCCAACAAGGTGTTACGCATGAGTGACGCGATAGTCATGGGGCCAACACCTCCTGGTACAGGAGTGATGTATGAGCATTTCGGGGCCACATTGTCAAAGTCAACATCACCGCGCAGACGGAAACCACTCTTACGGGTCGCGTCAGGCACGCGGGTAGTGCCCACGTCAATTATGGCCGCGCCCTCTTTCACCATATCCTCGGTAACAAATCCAGGGTGTCCCAATGCTGCCACAATTATATCGGCTTCTCTGCATATTTCCTTAATATCCTTTGATGCGCTGTGACATACGGTGACAGTACAGTTGCCCGGGTCTGACTTCTGCATCAGCAGGGAAGCCATGGGCTTGCCAACGATGTTACTGCGTCCGAGCACTACGCAACGGGCACCCTTGGTGGGGATATTATAGCGCTTCAGCAGTTCCATGATTCCGGCAGGAGTAGCCGAAACGAAGCAGGGGAGACCTATAGACATACGTCCCACGTTGATAGGATGGAATCCGTCGACATCCTTGCGGGGATCCACTGCCTCGATGATTTTCTGCTCATCAATATGGCGCGGCAGGGGGAGCTGCACGATGAATCCGTCAACGTCATCATTATGATTCAGGTCTGAAATCGTAGCAAGCAGTTCCTCCTCGGTGACATCCTCCTCAAAGCGTATCAGGGTCGAGGCGAAGCCACACTGTTCGCACGCCTTGACCTTGGCTGCAACGTATGTTTCACTGCCACCATCGTGGCCAACGAGTATAGCAGCAAGGTGAGGACGTTTTCCTCCGGACTGGAGTATCTTTTCGACCTCCAGAGATATTTCACGTTTCAGATCATCTGAAATCTTTTTACCGTCAATAAGTGTCATATATGGTGAGTGAGAATCAATGCAATGTGAGTAAATAAGTATAGGGGAGAGATTACGGACGACGAGGCATGTCGCGCATCAGCTTCATGGGGTTCTTGATGGAGCTCACGGTTTTCATCATCTTTCTTGTCTCCTCAAACTGCTTCAGCAGGCGGTTTACATCCTGA
>CAZNBC010000266.1:0-2668 GCA_964571125.1 uncultured Bacteroides sp. | reverse complement strand
AAATACTGACTGAGGTCACAATCCTTGCCCGACATACCCATAGCGGCAGTGCCGGCAAGCACCGAATACTCGTCCATGGCAAGATCGGCAGCATCATCACCGTAGGGGAACGCTGCACCGAGCACCCTACGCAACGGCTCAAGAGTCATCGCATGAGCCTCAAGAGCATCGTAAGCATCCTTAACCGGAGCCGAACGCACGGCCTCGCGGTACTCCGTGTTGTCCTCAAAGAATCGAAGCAGGGAGTTGTTTTGACGGCCCGAAGAGGTATATATTGACAGTTTATTGTCCAGACGGCTCAACTGATGTGTAAAGACATCCATGCTCATGATGCAACGGGGCACATAGGAGCTGATAGCCTCCACCCTCTTGTCACGAAACAGCTCGGGAAACGACGCATACATGCGCGAGGCGATGCCACGCTGCTCAGCCATACCGAGCGAGTCAAGTGCACCCCACTGTCCCTCCGAGCGACGTGAAATCTCTCCGGTAAGTGCCAGAAGCTTACGCCCAAGAGGAGTGATAGTGCGCAGCGAATCAGCCTTACGCAACGCGGCCGCAAGGCGGTTGACCTTACGCGGCGAAGAGAGGAAACGCGCCCCATGCCGCCCCACATGATTGATAAACACCGGGGTAAGGCTATCCGGATAATTAACGGCACGCGACGGCACCACATAAGGCATCGCCGAACCGCGGCACTCATCGTAGCTATACTTAGTAGCCGTAGGGTCGGCAGCCGCCAACCTCAGCGTCCCGAAAAGAAAGCACAGACACATGACAACAGCCGTCAGAGTCGTGCGGCGTATAGTGTGGGAATTACTCATCACAGGTATATTGCAGGCTTTATTCATCTATGGCAGTAATTATTCATCATGAGAAAAATCGTTATATTTGCAACACCATTATCAAAGAGATAGTTCTTCAATCCTCATGCTACATCTCCTTGACAGCCTCAAATTTACCACATTTCATCGTCCTGACCAAATTTAATCCTCTCCCCCAATTCTTCCAATTACTCCAATCCCCCAATCTCTCTAATCTTTCCAATTCTTCCAATCCCCACCAATAATCCTCCCCCATGTCCACCCTATCCTCCATCCAATCCCTCATAAAACAAGACCGCCTCACCGAGGCCCTCACTTTGCTCAACGCCCACCTCTCCCGGACCCCTGACGACCCCGCCGCCCTATTCCTTCGCGGGAAAGTCCACTGGCGCCTTGGCGACCGCGCCCAAGCCCAGAACGACTACCTCGCCTCCGCCGCCCTCGACCCCACCGGCCCCGCTACCGCCGCCCTCGAAAGCGCCCGCACCATCGAATCCTTCTTCAACCCCGACCTCCTCAACCCCTAACCCCAACCGGGAACTAACGGTGCACCTATCCACACATGATTTTTCCTCAATTCTTAGTTTCTTCAGATTCACACATTTTTATTATCTTTGCGACAGATTAGCCTCTTTTACCGAAAGAGAGACTATAAATATCCCTTAAGGATTACACCTATTCTTGAGTGATAACATATACTCCTGACAACACGACATCAGGCTCTACTTTTTGCCTGATTACATATAACTACTTGAACAGCTTAATATTATCCGTTCAAGCAGGACTATGAGGTATATCTTCTTCCGATAACTATTTAAGGTAACCAACCGACTATGGAGGTGCAGACCGACCCACGGAGTCAATGGTTCGTGATGCGCGACCTGAAAAGGCCGAACGCAAAATATCGGGCTTATCAGCAACTCACCGACGCGGGATTTCAGGTATTCACCCCCATGACGACGAAAGTGATAGAATCCTCCGGGAAACGACAGCGCGTTCAAGTGCCCTTTGTGCCCGACCTCCTGTTTGTAAAATCCGCGAAGGAATCACTTGACCCTTTGGTCGCAAAAACGGAGACACTCCAGTATCGTTTTGTCAAGGGCGCGGCTTATCGCACACCGATGACAGTGCCCGACTACGACATGGACCGCTTTATCACGGCAGTCCGAGGCGTCAAAGCACCCCAATTCTATACGCCCGAGGAAATCACCCCCAACATGTATGGCGCAAAAGTGAGAATCGTCTGCGAAGGCCTTATCAATGGACTCGAAGGCACCCTACTCAAGATAAAAGGCTCCGGCAAAAAGCGCTTCCTTGTCGAACTCCCCGGCATCCTGGCCGCCTCCATCGAAATCGCCTCCTCCGACTACATTGAGCTCCTAACCCCTTAACGGCTCTTCTTCTCCTCACATCGGCTACTACCTCAATTACCAACACCTATCTTCTCACGGTTTTAGGTTTACGACAATTATTTAGATTGATTTTGACATGCAGATAATATTACTCTGTGGAGGTTCAGGCACAAGACTATGGCCTCTGTCTAATCAGATACGAAGTAAACAATTCATTAAGTTGTTTAAGACTCCGGATGGGGGTCAAGAATCAATGTTTCAGCGTGTCTTACGACAGATACGGGAGTCAAATCTCAATGCTGAAATCAATATTGCCACATCTTCTTCACAGATAGACTCAGTTATAGCTCAGGGAGGTAATGACATTTCAATCATAGCCGAGCCATCACGCCGCGACACCTTCCCGGCAATAGCCTTGGCAACCTCATTTTTAGCTAAAGAGAAAAAGATTGACAAGAACGAGGTAGTGGTTGTAATGCCATGTGATCCATA
>CAZNBC010000265.1:798-2674 GCA_964571125.1 uncultured Bacteroides sp. | reverse complement strand
CGTATCAACGGTATCGTGCATGAGCTTCACAAAGAGTATATCGACGTAATCAACTACACCGCCAATCCCACCCTCTTCATACAGCGCGCCCTGTCACCCGCCAAGGTGTCGTCGATACGTATCGACGAGGAGAACAAGAAAGCCGAAGTGTTCCTGCGCCCCGAAGAGGTGTCAAAGGCTATCGGTAAGGGTGGCGTGAACATCAAGCTGGCTTCGATGATTACCGGATACGTGATTGACGTATATCGTGACACTGAGGACAGCTTCGAGGAGGATATCTACCTGGATGAGTTCCGCGACGAGATTGACGGCTGGGTTATTGACGCGCTCAAGAATATGGGTTGCGTGACCGCCAAGTCAGTTCTGTCGGCACCTCGTCAGATGCTGATAGACAAGGCTGACCTCGAAGAGGATACGGTTGACAATGTCATCCGCATACTCAGCGCCGAATTTGAGGAGGATGAATCCGAAGAAGCCGATGAGGAGGTTGCCGAAGAGGTGAGCGAGGAGACTCAGGAGCCCGAAGCAACCGAGGAAGTAGATGATGACAAGAAAGAAGACGAATAAAGATATATGGCGAGAACGAAGATAAGTAAAGCGGCCAAGGACTTCAACGTGTCCACGGACACAGTTGTGGAGTTTTTGCGAAAGCATGGCCGGGAGATAGACGCGAATAATCCAAACTTCCGTATCGAGGAGCAGGACTACCAGCTGCTCGAACAGAATTTCATGCCCGACCGTAAGGTTAAGGATGAGTCGGCCAAGCTCTCCTCAGCGCGACAGAAAGATCGTGAGAAGGAGAAGGAACGTAAGCCCGAACCTCAGCCTGTAGAGGCAGCCCCCGCCATATCGTCTCATCAGAAGATGAAGATAGTGGGTCATATAGATCTTGACGCCAACAATCGTCCCGTGGGTCGTAAGCCGGAACCGGCTCCCGCTCCAATGGCGGAACCCGTTAGCAAGCCTGTGGAAAAAACTGCGGAGAAGCCCGCCGAAAAGGCTCCGGAGAAGCCTGCGGAGAAGCCTGTGGTGGCACAGACTGTAGAGAAGCCTGCCGTAGCCGAGAAGCCCGTAGCAGCTCCCGCACCTAAGCCGGTTAAGGAGGCTAAGCCTGCGGAAGCTCCCAAGGCTGCTGAAAAGCCCGCGCCTGCTCCGGTAAAGGCAGCCCCTGCCGCCGAGAATACACCTAAGAAGCCCGAAGTGACTCCAAAACCGGTGGAATCAGTCAAAACTGATACGGCAAAAAGTGAAACCGTCAAGAGCGAGCCCGAGGTGTTTACCGTGGGTGTCCCCTCGGTAGGCCCCAAGATCAATGTTATAGGCAAGATAGACCTGTCGGCCATCAATCAGTCCACTCGCCCGAAGAAAAAGAGCAAGGAGGAGCGTCGCCGTGAGCGTATAGACTCTTCGCGTTCCGGGTCGGCCGGTGGTAACGGTCAGAATGCTTCGGGCACGGCTGCCGGAGCCTCAGGTGACCGTAAGAAGCGCCGCCGTATCAACGGTAAGGAGAAGGTTGACATCGAACGCACGTCACAGCAGGTCGGCCCTCAGCCGGCCGGAGGTGCTAATGGCGGTGGTAACCGTCGTGGCGGTGGTCAGGGTGCCCAGCAGGGCGGTAACTCCCGTCGTAACGATCGCAACAAGCGCGGTGCGGCCCCCCACACCGAAGTGAGCGATGAAGATGTACAGAGGCAGGTAAAGGAGACCCTTGCCCGTCTCACCTCAAAGGAAAAGGGTCAGAAGAAGGGCGCAAAGTGGCGTAAGGAGAAGCGTGAGGCTTTCCAGAGCCGTGAGCGCGAGGCTATGGAACAGGAAGAAGCTGAAAGCAGAGTGCTGAAGCTCACTGAGTTCGTCACGGCCAATGACCTTGCCTCGA
>CAZNBC010000265.1:0-788 GCA_964571125.1 uncultured Bacteroides sp. | reverse complement strand
GTGCCTATCAATCAGGTCATCGCTACATGTATGAATCTCGGCGTAATGGTGTCTATCAACCAGCGTCTTGATGCCGAGACAATCAACATCGTGGCCGAAGAATTCGGATTCCGCACGGAATATGTGTCAGCCGAAGTGGTGGAGGCAATCCATCAGGAGGCCGACGCCGAGGAAGACCTCGAAAGCCGTCCGCCGATTGTGACCGTGATGGGTCACGTCGACCATGGTAAGACTTCACTCCTTGACTATATACGTAGCGCCAATGTGATAGCCGGTGAGGCCGGTGGTATTACACAGCATATCGGCGCCTACAATGTGAAACTCGCTGACGGGCGTCACATAACCTTCCTTGATACCCCCGGTCACGAGGCGTTTACCGCCATGCGTGCCCGTGGTGCGAAGGTCACCGACCTGTGTATCATCATAGTTGCGGCTGACGACAACGTGATGCCGCAGACAGTCGAGGCCATCAACCATGCTTCGGCAGCAGGTGTCCCCATCGTATTTGCCATCAATAAGATAGATAAGCCTACCGCTAATCCCGATAAAATCAAGGAGGAACTGGCCGCCATGAATTATCTCGTGGAGGACTGGGGCGGTAAGTATCAGAGCCAGGACATCTCGGCCAAGAAGGGCATAGGTGTTGAGGAACTGATGGAGAAAGTGCTTCTCGAGGCCGAACTTCTTGACCTCAAGGCCAACCCCAACCGCAATGCCACGGGCTCTATCATCGAGTCGTCGCTTGACAAGGGCCGCGGATATGTGGCTACGGTGCTCGTGCAGAACGG
>CAZNBC010000264.1:0-2704 GCA_964571125.1 uncultured Bacteroides sp. | reverse complement strand
GGCTCCCAACTACAGCTCTTCTCACGCCTAATCCCCTCTGACAACTATGAAAAAGATTCTTATAGCTGCACTCGCATGTGCGCTCATGGCCCCTGCGGCAGCCGAGGCCAAAGCTCACAAGAGTTCGAAGAAGAAGGAAACCGTGGTGGCCACTGTCAATGGCCGCGACGTGACGCTCAGCGAGCTGGAGTATCTCTACAAGAAGAACAACGCCCAGCAGGCCAACCCCCAGTCACTTGACGATTACATCGACATGTTCATCGTCTACAAGCTCAAGGTAGCTGACGCCGAAGCGCAGGGCATTGATACTACGGCAAATTTCCGTCGTGAGTACAAGCAGTATGTATCTGACTTGGCCACCCCCTATCTGCGCGACAAGGATATGGCTGATTCATTGCTCAAGGTAGCCTATGATCACAAGAAGACTGAACGTAAGTTCTCGTTCATTCAGTTGCCCATAGGAGAGGAGTATCATGCCAGACTTGACAGTATAAGAAGTGTAATCATCGGTGGCGAAGACTTTACCGCACTTGCCACGCAGTACTCCGTTGACCCCAACGTGCACCGCACAGGAGGCGAGCTCGGATACATCTCAGGCGGAATGATTCCCTATGAAATCGAAGACCCGGTCTATACCACTCCCATAGGAGAATACAGCCCGGTATTTGACACCAGATACGGTTCGCTCTTCGTGCACCCGACAGCCGAGCGCCCAAACAGAGGCGAGCGTCAGGTTCGTCACATTCTTAAGCTCACTCAGGGCAAGACTCCCGAACAGGCCGCCGCGGCTAAGGCTAAGATTGACTCACTGCTGACCGTAGTGAAGAACGGCGCTGACTTTGCCGAAGTGGCAAAGGCTGAGAGCGAGGATCCCGGCTCACGCGAGCAGGGCGGTTTGCTCCAGTGGTTCGGCAGCGGACGTATGGTGCCTGAGTTCGAGGAAGCCGCTTTCTCACTCGCTCCCGGTGAAATATCGGGTATTGTGGAAACAGCCTACGGCTACCACATCATCAAGGGTGAAGGTGTCCGCACAGTAGGCACTCTTGAAGAAGAACGCCCCGCGCTTGAAAGCATCATGGAGCGTAATGGCATGGCAAAGATGCCCGTTAAACGTGTGCTCCACGGTATGCGCGGCAAGTACGGCGTGACGTACAATCCTAAGGCCCGTGCCTATGTCAAGTCATTAGTGGAGGCTGCTGGCAAACTTGATAGTACGGTATTCCGTCCTATGACAACCAGCCCCGAGCCTGCTGCAAACGTGGGTGACCGCATAGTGACGCTCAAAGACATGAGCTTCGTGCTTGTCCCCGTCAATGCCCGCACAGTTGACGCAGCCATGAGTGCATATGACACTTTACTCGAAGAAGAGATTGACAAGAAAATCATGGAGCTTGCCATTGAGGATTTGCCCGATGAGAACCCTGATTTCCGCAATGTCATCAACGAATATCGTGACGGAATCCTCCTCTACGAAG
Source organism: uncultured Bacteroides sp. (assembly GCA_964571125.1). Lineage (GTDB taxonomy): Bacteria > Bacteroidota > Bacteroidia > Bacteroidales > Muribaculaceae > Paramuribaculum. Next base: position 1,229 of record CAZNBC010000264.1, on the reverse strand, counting down.
TGAGCAACAAGAACGTATGGAACCGTGCAAACACCGATAAAGAAGGACTGGAGAAGTACTTTGAGGAGAACCGTGATAAGTTCTCAACATGGACTGCTCCCCGCTACAAGGGCTACGTTCTTCTGGCCATGAATGACAGTGTGGCAAACGTGGCACGGGAAATTACCACTGCCAATCCCGATATGCCTTTGGCAGATCTCTCCAAGTTACTCAAAGAGAGTGTCGGCAATAAGGTAAGGATCGAGAAGGTACTCGCCAAGCAGGGTGACAATGCCGTAGTGGATTATGCTGCTTTCGGTGGTCCCAAACCCGCAGCTCATTCACGCTGGAGCGAATTCTTCATCTTCGGCGGTAAGTATATCGATCAGCCCGAGGAGGTGTCGGATGTCCGTGGAACCGTAAGCGCCGACTGGCAACAGGCTCTCGAAAAAGAGTGGGTGAAGACACTCCGCGAGAAATATCCCGTACATATCAACAAAAAGGCACTTAAGAAAATAAAGTAAACGCCGTAGATTTACAGGTCGGAGGCTGATTTATACCGCCTCTTAGAGTATTTTTGCATAAAACCTGCAAGCCGACTCCCCGAAAATGAGTAATTTTGGGGAGTCTTTCTTTTCTCCATAAATCACGCAAACCGATTCATCAAAGTGAAGAAATTACTTTTGGCCATCACCTGCCTCATGGCAGCGCTTTCATTGGCCGCACAGGATAATATAGCCGAAGAAGTAGCATGGGTAGTGGGCGACCAGCCCATCTGGAAATCCGAAATCGAGGAGCAATACCGCAATATGCTCTACGAGAAGACCACCGTGGAGGGCGACCCCTACTGTGTGATTCCCGAACAGATAGCCATCGAAAAACTGTATCTCCATCAGGCTGACATTGACACCGTAGAGGTGCAGGACAACATGGTAGCCGCTCAGGTTGACTCGCGCATCAACTTCTTCATTACCCAGCTCGGCTCACGTGAGAAGATGGAGGAATACTTCCGCAAGTCCCTGCCGGAGATGAGGGCCTCGATGACCGAGATGATAGCCAATCAGTATCGCGTGCAGCAGGTGCAGCAGAGCCTTACGAAAAACATCAAGGTGACTCCCTCGGATGTGCGCAAGTACTACGACGCCCTCCCCAAGGACAGCATACCCTTCGTACCGCTTCAGGTAGAGGTGCAGATTCTCACGCTCAACCCCGTCATCCCCCGTCAGGAGATTGAGGATGTCAAGTCACGT
>CAZNBC010000263.1:0-2710 GCA_964571125.1 uncultured Bacteroides sp. | reverse complement strand
GACCATGAGCGCGGTACTCACCACACGAGAGGTGGCCGACACGATATCACGCGGCGAGGCCGGAGTGATGATGCACGGCCCGACATTCATGGCCAACCCTCTGGCATGTGCCGTGGCTATAGAGTCGCTGCGTCTTCTTAAGGAACAGGATATGGCCTCGCGAGTAGCTCATATCGAACGACAGCTCAAGACGCTGCTTGCCCCGGCAGCGGATTTTCCGGGTGTGGCCGATGTGAGGGTGCTCGGCTCAATCGGTGTCGTGGAGATGAAAAAGCCCGTTGACCTCGGGGAGTTTCAGAAGAAATGTGTTGAGAAAGGCATCTGGGTGCGTCCGTTCGGCAAAAATGTTTACGTCATGCCTCCCTATGTCATCACTGACGAGCAGCTCCGTGAGCTCTGCACACGTATGCTCGAAATCGTCTCCACCCTCCAATAGCTTCCCACTCCATGCGACGCTACAACGAGATACTCACCCGACTGGCCGACACAGGCAATCTGCGCCATATACCCGCCGACAGCACGGCACGGACGGAACTGCTTGACTTTTCGACCAACGACTATTTAGGCCTGGCCACACGCAGCGACCTGCAGGAAGAATTCTACGCACAGCCGGGAGTCATGACCATTCCCCTCACCTCCTCAGCCTCACGTCTGCTTGCTTCAACCCAACGCCGCTATGAGGAACTTGAGGAGCTGCTGACAGACTTATACGGACGTCCCGCACTGCTCTTCAACAGCGGCTATCACGCCAATACCGGACTTATCTCCGCACTGGCCGAAGGCTCAACGCTGATTTTGGCCGACAGACTGGTACATGCGAGCATTATTGACGGCATGGTGCTTAGCAAAGCGCGGTTCATGCGCTTCCGTCACAACGACACCACCCATCTTGCGGAACTTCTTCGCCGTCATGCCGCCGACTACGACCGTGTTCTCATTGTGGTCGAATCGGTATACAGCATGGACGGTGACACCGCACCCCTTGAAGAAATCGCAGCCCTGCGACATGACACGACCAACGCATTGCTATATGTGGATGAAGCTCATGCGGTAGGTGTATGCGGACCTACCGGACTCGGAGTATGCCACGGCACGACGTGGTACGACGATGTTGACATCCTCGTAGGCACCTTCGGTAAGGCATGTGCCTCTATGGGGGCTTTCTGTGCCGTAAAAGAACAGGCCTTGCGCGACTACGCGCTCAACCGCGCCCGCAGTTTCATCTTTTCCACAGCCCTGCCGCCCCTCAATGCCGCATGGACGACATTTATTCTCCGACGGATTATAGGGATGAATGACGAACGCGCCCATCTGCACAAGCTCGCCGGACAACTTGCCGCATCACTTGCCCGAATACTGCCTGAGCGTCCAATCCCGTCACACATACAACCTGTCATCGTAGGGTCAGCAGACAAGGCTATCGCTCTGTCAAAAGCGCTGCTTGAAAACGACATAAAGGTGTTGCCCATACGCACACCCACCGTTCCCCCCGGCACCGAACGTCTGCGCATCAGCCTCAGCGCTGCCATGACTCCCGACGACATCGAGCGCCTCACCTCATCACTTATCACTCTGACATCTGACCTAATATGACCTTCACTCCGCTGCATACATCAGGCTCACCGCGCGTCATCCTCTTCTTTACCGGATGGAGTGCCGAGCCGACATGGATGGATGGTGCAGCTCCGGAGGGATACGACCTTGCAGTAGTGTCAGACTACCGCGACGAATCCGACTCACAGGCCATAGCCTTACGCCTGAAAGAGTACGAGGAGGTATGCGTGGCGGCGTGGTCATTCGGCGTGCCCGCGGCCAGTCGCTTTCTTAAAGCTTACGGCAACGAATTGCCCGTCACACGACGCATAGCAATCAACGGCACACTCTACCCGGTCGACGACACACGCGGAATCCCTACAGACATATTTCGCGGCACTCTCGCGGCTCTAAGTGCGGCAACACTTGCCAAATTTGACCGACGCATGTGCGGGCGTCGCGTTAATCTTGAGCGCACACGCGACATCGGCGCTCTCACCGACGAACTTCGTATCATAGGCGAGACACTGCCACCGTCCGACATGCACAAACTATGGGACACGGCCGTCATAGCCGATAGCGACATGATCATTCCTACCGCCAATCACATGGTGGCATGGGGCGACTCGGTCAACCGTATAATCATCTCCGCGCCCCACATGCCCGATTTCCGTCAGTTGTTTGCAGATTTGCTCATTGACAAGTCGCTCGTAGCACGCCGATTCGGGGCAAAAGGGTCTACCACATATGCCTCAAACGCCACCGCACAGACCATCGTAGCCGACCGTGTAGCCGATATAATGGCGAAGCACACCCACAATTCACCCCAACCTCAACATTGGCTGGAGATAGGCGTGGGTGCAGGTCTGCTGACCCGTCGCTACCTTCCGTTCATGCCGGAGCGGGCGATGCTTACGCTCTGTGACCTGACATATATATGCCCCTCACTTCCCGGCGAGAAGATAACGGGCGACGCCGAGACCTTGATGGCGCGCTATCCTGACTCTACATTCGACATGATAGCCGGGGCCTCGGTCATACAATGGTTTAACTCCCCTATCAGGTTTCTCAAGCAGGCTCTTCGCACGCTTCGTCCAGGAGGCACGGCCGTCTTCTCGACATTCGCGCCCGACACCTTCCCCGAACTCTCGGCCCTGACGCGCAATCATCTCCAGAC
>CAZNBC010000262.1:0-2716 GCA_964571125.1 uncultured Bacteroides sp. | reverse complement strand
TTCGCCCTGCTGATGTGGATGTACTGGAAGAAGAATGCCGGCGAGCGTCCGGGCCTCATATTCGGGGTGTTCCTGATATGGCTCTTCGGATGGCGCTTCATCATAGAGTTTATCAAGAATGACCAGGTGGCCCGCGAGGCAGCCATGTCTATCAATATCGGCCAACAGCTGAGCCTTCCATTTATCGCGTTGGGTGTATTCATGGTGATATACGCCATGATGCGTCCCAAGGTGAAGCTGGCCTATCCGGGCAAGTTCGCCGAAGAACTTGAGAATAACCGCGGTAATTCCAGAGGCTCCAAATAGAGTCTCCTCGCTCTAAATACTCCGAAAAAAATCCTTTTTCAAGTGTCAGAAAAGATATTCGTTACAGGCATCGATACCGATGCAGGAAAGACATACGCCGCAGGATGGTATGCCCGCAAGCTTATGGAGCAGGGCCTTAGTGTGGCTACGCAGAAATTCATTCAGACCGGCAATATTGACATGTCGGAGGATATCGAGGCCCACCGCCGCATCATGGGAATACCTCTGATGGAGGTTGACAAGGCCGGGATTACGGCTCCGATAATATTCACCCATCCGGCCTCCGCACAGTTGGCGGCACGCCTCGATGGCCGTGACATAGACCTGAAGGCTATTGACGGGGCCACGGAGCGATTGTCCTCGGAATTCGATGTGGTGCTTATCGAAGGCGCCGGAGGCATCATGGCCCCGGTGACCGATGATTTCCTTACCATTGACTACATAGCCTCACGTGGGCTCCCCGTAGCGGTGGTGACCAACAGCCGTCTCGGCTCCATCAACCACACCATACTTACCCTTGAAGCTGTCAAGCACCACGGATTGAAGCTTCACAGCGTCATGTACAATACCTATTATGACGGCACCGACACCCTGATAGCCGACGATACGCGCGGCTTCGTCGAGCGCTACGTCCGTCGCCATTTCCCCGATGCTGAGTTCCTCGTAATCCCCGTGCTGTAGATTACCTCATAACTCATAACTCGAACCTCATACTTCATAACTCATACCTCTGACCTACCACCAGCTTTCCTGCAATGAATGAAGAAGCCCTGAGCCAGATGTACCTTAAGGACACGGCCTTTCAAAACCTTATGCAGCAGCGCATATTCAATGTGTTGCTGGTAGCTTCGCCCTACGATGCCTTCATGCTCGAGGAGGACGGTCGAATAGAGGAGCAACTGTACTTCGAGTACGTGGCGCTTAACCTCAGTTCGCCTCCGCGCGTGACCAAGGTGACCTCTACCGATGAGGCTATAGAGGCCATCAGGCAGAAGGATTTCAATCTGGTGGTAATGATGCCGGGTGTGGATCTCAGTGAGACATTTTCGGGGGCGCGACGTATAAAGTCCATGCGTCCGCGACTGCCGATAGTAGTGCTGACACCCTTCTCGAAGGAGGTGTCGCGCCGACTCGCCAGCGCTGACCTCACGGGCATAGACTATGTTTTCTCATGGCTCGGCAATATGGACCTCATGCTCGGTATCATCAAGCTGCTTGAAGACAAGCTCAATGCCGAGAATGACATAAATGTCGTAGGGGTACAGATGATAATGGTGGTGGAGGACTCCGTGAGATTCTATTCCTCGGTGCTGCCCCATATATACCGCACGCTGCTGAGGCAGTCGATGGAGTCGGCTACGGAGGCGCTGAACGAGCATGAGCAGATGCTGCGTATGCGTGGCCGTCCTAAAGTGATGCTCGCCCGCGACTATGAGGAGGCCATGCAGCTATACGAGCGCTACGGACACAATATGTTAGGTGTCATCAGTGACGTGTCATTCCATCGCGGCGGAGTGAAGGACTCCAAGGCCGGTCTGCGTCTTGCCGAGTATCTGCGCCGACAGGACCCCACGTTGCCCATCATCATAGAATCGTCTGACGTTGAGAACGCCGCTCCGGTAGGTGAGCTCGGGTGTGTGTTCCTTGACAAGAATTCCAAGAAGCTGCCGGTGGACCTTGCTGACGCCATAAGCGCCCAGTTCCGTTTCGGCGACTTCGTGATACGCGATCCGGCCACGGGCCAGGAGCTGATGAGGCTCCACGATCTTAAGGATATGCAGTACCACATGTTCGATATACCCTCGGAGGCACTGCTGCACTATGCGCGCAATAATGACATATCGCGCTGGCTTTACTCGCGTCAGCTCTTCCCGCTGGCTAATGCCATACGACAGCACCGTTTTACCGACATACGCAAGGCTCCCGAGGTGCGCCGTCTGTTCTTTGACCTGATAGTGAAGTATCGCCGTATGAAGAACAGGGGCGTGGTGGCTGTGTTCCGTAAAGACCGCTTTGACCATTACTCCAACTTCGCCCGCATTGGCGAAGGGTCGATGGGCGGTAAGGGACGTGGTCTGGCTTTCATCGACCATATCATCAAGAATCACCCCGAATGTGACAATTTCGAGGGAATTTCCATATCCATACCCCGCACGGTGGTGCTCTGCACCGACATATTCGACGAGTTCATGCGCACCAACGGACTGTATCCGCTGGCGCTCAGTGACGCTCCCGACTCAATAATCCTCGAAGGATTTCTGAAAGCCAAGCTCCCCACGTGGGTCAAGGAGGATTTCATGGCGTTGTTCGAGGTGGTTGATTGCCCGCTGGCCATACGTAGCTCGAGTCTGCTCGAGGATTCGCATTACCAACCCTTTGCCGGTATATATTCCACCTACATGATACCCCG
>CAZNBC010000261.1:0-2718 GCA_964571125.1 uncultured Bacteroides sp. | reverse complement strand
CGTGGTGGTAATGTGTCTGCTCCCCAATGCCGGAAGTTTTCATTTCGCCGTGGCCGGAGCGCTGATATTCGGTGCTGTGGCGCTGATGTTCCTTGACCTGTCAATCAATATCAGTATGCAGCCTTTCAAAATGCTCGTGGGCGATATGGTCAATGAGAAGCAGAAAGGCCTTGCCTACTCCATACAGAGCTTCCTGTGCAACGCCGGTTCGGTAGTTGGATTCATCTTCCCCTTCGTGCTGGCATGGCTCGGCGTGAGCAATGTCGCCGAGGGCAATCAGGTGCCCGACTCCGTGCTCTTCTCTTTCTATGGCGGTGCCGCAATACTGATTCTGTGCGTCATCTACACCTTCTGCAAAGTCAAGGAGATGCCCCCGAAGGAATATGCCGAATATCATGGTATCACCGAGGATGCGGAGGAAGAGAAGTCCAACTTCGTGACTCTGCTTGTCAAGGCTCCCAAGGTGTTCTGGACCGTGGGACTCGTTCAGTTCTTCTGCTGGGCAGCGTTCCTGTACATGTGGACCTACACCACCGGAGCCGTTGCGGAACATTCATTCGGATGGAATCCTGCCGACGGCACCAACGTAGCCTCATATCAGGAGGCCGGCAACTGGACAGGCATACTCTTCGCCGTTCAGGCCGTGGGCTCGGTAATCTGGGCCGTCGTCCTTCCCCGATTCTCCAACCGTAAGGTGGCTTACTCGCTCTCACTGTTCCTCGGCGGTATCGGCTTCATCTCCACCTTCTTCCTCAGCGACCCCACAGCGCTCTTCATCTCCTTCCTGCTCGTCGGAGCCGCATGGAGCGCCATGCTCGCCATGCCCTTCACCATCCTCACCAACTCCATCTCGGGCCGTCACATGGGGGCCTATCTCGGCCTCTTCAACGGCACTATTACCCTGCCGCAGATTGTAGCCGCTGCACTTGGCGGTGCGGTGTTCCATCTCCTCGGAGGTGAGCATCAGCTCTACATGATTATCCTCGCTGGGGTGCTCCTCATACTTGGTGCGGTGAGCGTGTTCTTCATACGCGAAACCTACGCCGAAAAATCCTAACCACCACGATTCTGAAATATGGCCTCAGCTCCCGCACTTACCTACGCCTCGCTCTGTCAGAGCATCAGGAAATCAGCCCTCTCGCCCGTATATCTTCTTCATGGCGAGGAGGGATACTATCTTGATGAACTCATGAAGCTGTTTGAGGAGTGTGTGCCTGAAGAGGAGCGAGCCTTCAACCTTTACATGCTCTATGGCCACGGCACTTCATCCGCCGAGGTCATAGACGCATGCCGGCGTTTCCCGGTCATGGCCGACAGGCAGCTCGTGCTTCTCAAGGAGGCACAGGCCATGAACGCCAACGAAATCAACAAACTGGCCGAATACGTGCGCCATCCCAACCCGTCGACAACGCTCGTGCTGTGTTTCCGTGGCGTGCAGGCCAAGGGCAAGGACCTCATAGGGGCATGCAAGACCTCGGCTGTGGTGTTTGAGTCAAAGAAACTTACCGACCGCAATATCGGGCCTGTGCTTGAGGGGCTTATCAAGGAGTGTGGCCTCAATATCGAACCCAAGGGCCTGTCGATGCTCAAGGAGTATGTGGGCACAGACCTCGCAAAGCTCTATAATGAGATAAACAAGATGGCGCTCGTGCTTGGTAAGGGCGCTATGATAACCCCGGAAAGCATTGAGCGCAACATCGGCGTGAGCAAGGATTACAACAACTTCGAGCTCATTGACGCACTGGCGGCCCGCAACGGCGAAAAGGCGTTCACCATCACGCGCTATTTCCGTAACAATCCCAAGAAGAATCCGGGCACACTTACCGCCGCCGCTCTGTTCGGCTACTTCTCGGGGTTGATGATTATGCACTTTACCCGCGACAAATCACCCTCATCGCTTATGGGTGCACTCGGGCTGAAATGGCAGAGTCAGCTCTCGCGCTACGAGACGGGAGCTCGCAACTACAATGCCTATCGCACTATCGAAATCATCTCGGCCATCCGCGACTATGACCGCAAGACAAAGGGCGTAGGCAGTCGTTTCAACGAATACGACCTGCTTGACGAACTTGTGTTCCGCATACTTGCCGCCCGCGGTGACCTCGGGGTTTGACACTCATAATGTGTGTCTGACGCGAATATCCGCCTGAAGTAAACACAATCAGGGCCGTCTCTCGATGATGTGGGAGACGGCCCTGATTGTATCCGTATGTAGGAAGGGTAGGGGAGATTATCCGCCGAAGTTGTCGTAGTGGATATTCTCGGGGTCTACGCCGAGGCTGTCAAGCATCTGATTGACGGCATTGGACATGGGTCCGGGGCCGCACATGTAGTATTCGATATCCTCGGGAGCATCGTGGTCCTTGAGATAGGTGTTGTATATCACCTGATGAACGAATCCGGGGGTGTAGGCCACACCTGCTGCATCGGCTGCGGGGTCGGGACGGTCAAGCGCCAGATGGAAGTGGAAGTTGGGGAACTCTTTTTCGAGCTGGAGGAAGTCCTCGAGATAGAACACTTCGTTGAGGGCGCGGGCACCGTAGAAGTAGTGCATCTCGCGGTCGCGGGTGTTGAGCGTGCGGGTCATGTGCATAATCTGAGCACGCAGGGGAGCCATGCCGGCACCACCGCCTATCCACATCATCTCCTTCTTGGAGTCAAAGATGGGGTGGAAGTCGCCGTAGGGGCCGCTCATCATCACCTTGTCGCCGGGTTTGA
>CAZNBC010000260.1:0-2748 GCA_964571125.1 uncultured Bacteroides sp. | reverse complement strand
ACGCGAGATGTTCGGCCCCGAGACCCGCATACGTCTGCGCCCCAGCTACTTCCCCTTCACCGAACCCTCGGCCGAAATGGACATCTCCTGCAACCTCTGCGGCGGCAAGGGCTGCGGATTCTGCAAGCACACCGGATGGGTGGAGATTCTCGGCTGCGGCATGGTGGACCCCAACGTGCTCGAAGCATGCGGCATAGACAGTAAGATATACTCCGGATTCGCACTCGGCATGGGTATAGAGCGCATCACCAACCTCAAATATCAGGTGAATGACTTGCGCCTCTTCTCTGAAAACGACGTGCGCTTCCTCGAAGAATTCACATCCGCCCACTAACCGTGACCGACTCGCTGCTCACGCTCCTCGCCATCGGTGGAGGTAGTGCCGTGGGAGCCATCTGCCGTTACGGCGCAGGGCTCCTGACCATCCTGCAGGGATCGCGCTGCTTCCCCACCATGGCCGTCAACATCGTTGGCTCCATACTCATAGGTATCGTATGGACCGTATGTGAGCGGTATGACGTGTCACGACTGTGGTACCTCTTTCTCGTCACAGGCTTCTTAGGCGGATTCACCACCTTTTCCACCTTCAGCCTTGACTCCATGCTGCTGCTCAAGGACGGGCGTACAGGTGCTTTCGCGGCCTACGCGCTTGTCACCGTGGCAGTCTGCATCGCCGGATGTATCGCCGCGCACTACGCCACTGCCAGACTGCTGCATCTCTTTGACTGACCCGCCCCCTCTCACCTCATAACTCTGACCTCATAACTCGAACCTCATCCATCCCTACCAGTGACCTTAAAGGAACGATACTCAAAGACCATCGAATGGTTTGAACAGACGATGCCCTCGCCGCGCACCGAGCTGCACTATGACACTCCCTTCCATCTGCTCATAGCCGTAATCCTATCGGCACAGTGCACCGACAAGAGAGTAAACATGGTGACCCCCGCACTGTTCGAACGCTTCCCTGACGCGGCGTCACTGGCAGCGGCCACCGAGGAAGAGGTGTTCAGCCTCATATCATCCGTCTCGTACCCCAACAACAAGACCTCCCACCTGATAGGCATGGCCCGACGGCTCACCGAAGAGTTTGGGGGAGAGGTACCCGGCGACATAGACTCACTCGTGAGCCTGCCCGGGGTAGGACGCAAGACGGCCAACGTGATACTCTCGGTAGTGTTCAATCGCTCAGCTATGGCTGTGGACACCCATGTGTTCCGCGTGAGCCACAGAATAGGACTGGTGAGCGAGCGATGCACCACCCCGTTAGCTGTAGAGAAGACCCTCGTAAAGCACATTGAGCCGGAGCTCGTGCCGCGCGCCCACCACTGGCTCATACTCCACGGACGGTATACATGCAAAGCGCGCCGCCCCGACTGCCTTAACTGTGGCCTGACCTCGGTCTGCCGCTATTACACCCAATCAACAAAGGCGCATAACGCCATAACCGACTCACCGAAAGCCCCGCAAAAGTGATTAATCCCGAGACTACATTCCTCTTTATTATAGAGGTGATAGGCACCGTGGCCTTCGCCATATCGGGCATACGCCTTGCTGCCGCCAAGAGCTTCGACTGGTTCGGAGCCTATGTGGTGGGACTGGTCACCGCCATCGGAGGAGGCACACTGCGCGACATACTGCTCGACATACCCGTGTTCTGGATGCAGACATGGTGGTATCTCGCCGTGACAGGGCTGTCGCTCGCTTTGGTCATACTGTTTCAGAAGATACTGGTGCACACGCGCGTGCTCTTCATTTTCGACACCATCGGTCTGGCGCTATTCGTGGTCATAGGCATACAGAAGAGCCTCACCGTGGGCTACCCGATGTGGGTAGCCGTCACTATGGGTATCATAACAGGCGCCTTCGGAGGTATGCTGCGCGACATACTGCTCAACAATGAGCCCCTGCTGTTTAAGAAAGACCTCTACGCCACGGCCTGTTTCATCGGTGGCATCATATACTGGGTAGCCATGGAGGCCGGCCTCCCCATGCCGTGGCCCGGCTTAGTATGCGCCGCCACAGTCATAGCCGCGCGAGTGCTCGCCATACATTTCGGGCTATCGCTCCCCGTGCTTTCAGAGGCGTTCTCCGAGAGCAACGACACTCCTCAGCCCTCCGATCACATAAAATCATAACCCCAATGAGAGCCATGACAGCCATCAACCGCGACAACATACTGCAATTCGTAAAATACGCCTGTGTGGGCGTCATGAACACCCTGCTCACCCTCGTGGTCATTTATGTGTGCAAATCACTGCTTGAGGTCAACATGTGGGTATCCAATCTTCTGGGCTATGTGGCCGGACTGATTAATTCATTTATATGGAACAAGATGTGGGTGTTTCACTCCCACAATAAGGCTCTTATAGACGAGATGATACGATTCTTTGCCGGATGGGCCGTCTGCTACGGGCTGCAGCTGCTCATGACATGGGTTATCCACCTCATTCTCGGCAATCTTGAATGGCAAATCGCGGGTTTCACCATCAGCGCCTACGGAGTGGCCACACTTATGGGTATGATATTCTACACCCTGTGCAACTACCTTTACAATCGCTTCGTCACCTTCAAGTAACAGCCTGATTGCTGCGACATTATCGCGCTACAATATTTTTCTCACATTTTTTTGATGAAAAAATTTGGCCATGTCGCGAAATACGCCTAACTTTGCATCGCAAAAGCAAAAAACCTCATGCGAAAATAGCTCAGTTGGTAGAGCACAACCTTGCCAAGGTTGGGGTCGCG
>CAZNBC010000259.1:0-2754 GCA_964571125.1 uncultured Bacteroides sp. | reverse complement strand
AACGGTAGCCTCCTTTACACCGGCAGCCTTGACAATAATGGCATGGCATGGGCAATGCAGGTAATCGCCCGCACCAACGATGGCGGTACTGTTACTTCCAACCCCGCAGCCCGTACCATTACCGTTACCGGCTCTAACGACGTTGAGTTTATCCTTGCCGGCGACACTGACTATGCAATGAACTTTGACCCTGACATGACCGACCCCAAGGCCTTCGTAGGCGTTGATCCCGTTGAAAGTGTCAACTCAATGATTGAAAAGGCAGCTGCCAAGACCTATGACGAACTCTACGACGCCCACTACGCTGACTACTCAGCCCTGTATGACCGCGTAGACCTCGCCATCAACCCCTCCGAGACATTTGAGAATGTTCCCACCCCCACCCGTCTGAGCCGCTACCGCGCCGGTAACCTTGACCATGGTCTCGAACAGCAGTACTTCCAGTACGGCCGTTACCTGCTCATCTCAAGCTCACGTGCCGGCAATATGCCCGCTAACCTTCAGGGTATGTGGCATAACAACTCTGACGGTCCCTGGCGTGTTGACTACCACAACAACATCAACCTTCAGATGAACTACTGGCCCGCTACCTGCACCAACCTCCTTGAATGTTTCACTCCCTTCATCGACTATGTTCGCGGCCTCGTTAAGCCCGGTGAAAAGACCGCTCAGGCTTACTACGGCGCTCGCGGTTGGACTGCAGAGGTGTCAACCAACATCTTCGGCTTCACCGCTCCTCTGAACTCTACCGACATGTCGTGGAACTACAACCCCACCGCCGGTCCCTGGCTCGCAACTCAGATTTGGGAATACTACGACTACACCCGCGACCGCGAGTGGCTCCGTGAGATTGGTTATCCCATCATCTAGTCGTCTGCCAACTTCGTAAGCGACCTCCTCTATCTCCATAACGGCACTTACACCTCAGCTCCTTCTTACTCTCCCGAGCACGGCACATGCGACCTTGGCGCAACCTATGCCAACGCCGTTACCCGCGAAGTGCTTCAGGAAGCTATCAAAGCTGCTGAAATCCTCGGTGACGAAGCGCCCGAACTTTCAGAGTGGCAGGAGAAGCTTGACAACATGTACCCCTATCAGGTAGGCCGCTACGGTCAGCTCCAGGAGTGGTATAAGGATATCGATACCTACAACGATACACACCGCCACACCAACCACCTCTTCGGTCTCCATCCCGGTACCACTATCAACGCTCTCGAGAACCCCGAACTCGTGAGCGCATGTAAGGAAACCCTCCGTCAGCGCGGCGACGCTGCCACCGGTTGGTCAATGGGCTGGAAGCTCAACCACTGGGCACGTCTTCTTGACGGTAACCACGCTTATATCCTCTTCCAGAACCTCCTTAAGGACGGTACTGCCGACAACATGTGGGACCTCCATCCGCCATTCCAGATTGACGGTAACTTCGGTGGCACCGCCGGTGTATCAGAGCTCTTCCTCCAGAGCCACAACGGTATGCTCCACCTGCTTCCCGCACTTCCCGACGCATGGACCGACGGTCACATCAACGGTCTCCGTACCCGCGGTAACTTTACCGTTGACCTCAGCTATGCCGGTGGCAAGCTTGACAGAGCTACAATCCTGTCAAACGCCGGTGAAAAATGTAAGGTTTACTACGATGGTAAGACACTCGAATTCGAGACAGTAGCCGGTGAAACATACACCGTAGTGCTTGATAACGGTACTCTCGTTCTCAACCATGTCGATGCCATCGACGCAATCGGTGCAGAAGCTGCCAACCGTGTGAATGTACTCCCTCAGGCAGGACGCATCAAGGTTGATGTTGAAGGAGAGGCTACCGGCAAAATCGCCATTGATATCTTCACTGCAGCCGGACAGCTCGTTAAGTCTGTAAAGTCTGTGAAAGCCGATAACACTTTCTCAACCTCAGTAGCTGCTCCCGCATCTGCAGGCATCTACTTCGTACGTGTTAGCGGTGCTACATTCTCTGAAACTGCAAAAGTTGTGGTCAAGTAATTTCTGACCCGCTTAACCCCTAATTCCGGGCGATGTGTCTAATGCGGCACATCGCCTTTTTTTGTGCTGCGGGGTGACCGGCGTAGCAAAAAAAATCGTACATTTGTAGACTCTCCCTCCAATATCAAGTTGACATATCATCAATAATAATCGACCGATTTACATTACATTACAATAACTAAAATATCTTATCAGAATAGCATGAAAAAGTATCCCAAAATTGGTATTCGTCCTACCATTGACGGTCGTCAGGGTGGCGTGAGAGAGAGTCTTGAAGAGAAGACAATGAGTCTTGCCAAGGCAGTGGCGAACCTTATCTCGTCCAATCTCCGCAATGGCGACGGATCTCCCGTTGAGTGTGTAATCGCTGACTCTACCATAGGTCGCGTGGCCGAAAGTGCCGCATGTGCCGAGAAATTCGAACGTGAAGGTGTAGGTGCCACCATTACTGTTACCTCATGCTGGTGCTACGGCTCAGAGACTATGGATATGCACCCCTACTGGCCCAAGGCAGTGTGGGGCTTCAACGGTACCGAGCGTCCCGGTGCCGTATATCTCGCTGCCGTACTCGCAGCTCACGCTCAGAAGGGTCTGCCCGCATTCGGCATCTATGGTCACGACGTACAGGACCTCGACGATAACACCGTTCCTGCCGATGTAGCCGAAAAGATACTTCGCTTCGCCCGCTCGGCTATGGCCGTAGCTGACATGCGCGGTCAGAGCTACCTGTCTATGGGTAGCGTATCTATGGGTATCGCC
>CAZNBC010000258.1:0-2800 GCA_964571125.1 uncultured Bacteroides sp. | reverse complement strand
CAAGACGTCGTACCAGGCACCAACGTCGCGAAGCTCTTGGTGGTTGAGTTTCTGCTTAATTTCTTCTATCGTGAACCAGTCAACGGCGGAGGTGTCGGTTTTGATGCGCTCTTCGGGCGAGCCACCAATAACTTTGCCTACATAGAGCACGCGAAAAACGTTTTCGCACGAGGCATTTTGGAGTGGGAGGAGCGAAGTGAGCTCGATGTCGTAGCCGGTTTCCTCTTTGACCTCGCGTTTGGTGCCGGTGGACATAGTTTCACCAGTTTCGAGATGACCGAGTGGGATGTTCCACTTGCCGGCCCAAGGCCCTTTAGCTTCTTGGACGAGGCAAATTTTGTCATGATCGACTAAAATTGCGCCAACGACCAAATGTGAATTGCGTTTGAGTTGACGGTGCATGGCTTCGCGCAAAGTATTGTCCTCAACGGTAGCGAGAAGCTCGGTAAACTTTGTATTGATGTCCGAAAAGACTTTCCTGTTCGACATACAGATACCTTACGGTCTGTCATTCCTCGCCACCCACAATCCTCACGCATTCGTGCCCGGCATCAATGACCTTATCGACGGTGTGAGAATGACCGAGGAGGGCGACACATTCCATGTTGACTCCTATGCCGAGCGCATTGCCATCGGTAAGAAAGCCCACGAGGCACTCCGCGCCTACGACAAGGCTATGGCCGACAGCGACAGCGAGGGTATGGCCACCGCTCAGGCTCAGCTTAACGAAAACTACAAGTATTTCGGCTACGGCTACCTTGACAGCCCCTATGAGGCTGTTCCTCCGGTAGCTCTCACCTTCTACGCATTCCATATCATGGTGCTCTGCGGAGGTTATCTCCTGCTCTTCTTCGCACTTGTGCTGTGGTTTACCTACCGTCAACCCCGCTTCTGGAGCAACAAGATTGTGCAGTGGGCCGGTATGCTCACCATCTGCGTAGCGTGGATATGCACCGAATGTGGCTGGATTACCGCCGAGGTAGGCCGTCAGCCCTGGATTATCGAAAGCATAATGCCCACACGTGCCGCCATATCGGCCGCCGGTGAAAACGCCGTGATAGTAACTTTCTGGATGTTTGCCGTAGTGTTCACCATGCTGCTTGCCGCAGAGGTGTGCATCATGCTCAACCAAATCAAGAAAGGCTCAAAACTCGATTACGAATCTCTTAAAGACTAACGCCACATTATGGAAACGTTTTATCTTCAGGCTTACTGGTGGGTACTGATATCGGTACTCGGAGCCGCATTGGTGTTCCTTCTGTTCGTTCAGGGTGGTCAGACCCTCCTGTGGGGTGCAGAGACTAAGCTTCAGCGCACCATGATGGTCAACTCGCTCGGACGCAAATGGGAGCTTACGTTCACCACCCTCGTAGTGTTCGGCGGAGCATTCTTCGCTTCATTCCCCCTCTTTTACTCTACCTCATTCGGCGGTGCTTACTGGCTGTGGATGCTCATCCTCATCAGCTTCGTGCTTCAGGCCGTAAGTTACAAATACCGTCGTGAGCCGGGCAACCTCTACGGCACACGCACCTATGACATATTCCTGTTCTTCAACGGATGCGTAGGCTGCATACTCCTCGGTGTGGCCGTTGCCATGCTGTTTTTCGGAGGCGAATTTACAGTGACCATGACCAATGTGCTTGACACGAGCGCTCCTGTCATCTCTGTATGGGCGCCGAGCCACGGCATTGAGGCCATCTTCAACTGGAAGAACCTTCTGCTCGGCTTTGCAGTGCTCTTCCTGGCCCGTACACAGGCTGCGCTCTACTTCCAGTGCAACATCGCCGGCGACGAGTCATTCTTCAAGGCCAACAAGCGCCGTGTGCTGGTCAACGGTGTGATTTTCGTGGTGTTCTTCCTCGCCTTCCTCGGCGTGCTGCTGACATCACGTGGACTTCAGGCTACCTCACGTGGCGGAATCCCCACCCTGCTCCACTCTTTCGAATGGGTTGACTACAAGTATTTCCACAACTACATTACCCTCTGGTGGTGCCTTATCATGCTCCTCGTAGGAGTAGTCGGCGTGCTCTACGGCATTGGAGCCGGCGCACTCTGTAAGCACTTCAAGAACGGTATTTGGTTCACCGGCTTAGGTGCTACCCTCGTAGTCATCAGCCTCTTCTGGGTAGCCGGATTCAACGACACCCCCTACTACCCCTCACTGCTTGACCCCAACTGCTCACTGAGCATACGCAACTCCTCGTCAAGCCGTTTCACCCTCGAAGTGATGAGCTGGGTATCGGTCATTATCCCCTTCGTGCTGGGCTACATCATCTACGTGTGGTACGCCCTCCGCAAACCCATCACCCCTCAGGAGATGGAAACTCCCGGCGAAGAAAAATACTGATACTCCGAAGAAACATTCTGAGTCCCAGGAGAAAATACTGCAACTCTCCTCTTCCTCAACCCCCTATACATCAGGCGATGCCCCCTCCCCGGGTCATCGCCTGACTTGTTTACCACAGAATAATGCTATTCGGTGATACCACGCAGGGTGCCTCGGCGAAGTTCTTCAGTTAACAATTCATATATGTACGCCGGACTCTCGATATAGAGGTCGGTACGCTTTTCACATAGTTTTTCAAATGTCTCAGAATTATGAAAAAGTAACAAAGCCTCTTCAAGTCCAAGGTTTTGGTCTCGCATAATCCATTCCACCACCCGGGTAGTGATGTACTCCACCAGAAAATCAAAATTATTATTGGGGTGATTCATATCCGTCTTATGTATTTGAGAGATTCCTCTGTAGCAAAAAAATACTGCGAATTGAGGTCTTTATAAATCAATCCGGCAACGACAG
>CAZNBC010000257.1:0-2803 GCA_964571125.1 uncultured Bacteroides sp. | reverse complement strand
TACGGGCAGCAGATTGACGCGGTCAATGGTGGTGAGCATATCCTCGACGCTTTCGCCCGGCAAACCCATTATGAAGTGCAGCCCTACGGGTAGACCGGCTTCGGCGGTACGCCGTACGGCATCAACGGTGTCCTGCCATGTATGGCAGCGGTTGATGCGCTCCAGAGTAGCATTATGAGAGGTCTCGACGCCATATTCCACCATGACGAAATGTGTCCGCGACATTTCGGCCAGCTCCCTAAGCAGTTCATCGGGCATACAGTCGGGACGCGTACCGATGATGATGCCGCGCACGCCGGGCACAGATAGCGCCTCGCGGTAAAGGGCCAACAGCCGTGACAACTCGCCGTGGGTGTTGGTATAGGCCTGAAAATAGGCCAGATACTCCATCGCGGGGTATTTGTGGCTGAAAAATCGTTTCCCCTCCTCAATCTGTGCGGTGACGGATAGCTCGGGCTGACAGTACGAGGGGTTAAACGAGCTGTTGAGGCAATAGGTGCATCCTCCGCGACCGATAGTGCCGTCACGGTTGGGGCATGAGAATCCGGCATTTATGGCCAGTTTCTGCATCTTACGGCCCGGAAAATACCGGGAGATGAAGGCTGAAAAGTCCTTATAGGGCACCTCGCTCATGATTCAAGCACACTTGCCGCATCACACAGCACGGCATCCAAAATGACGAGCGCGGCCATGGACTCGACTATAGACACGGCGCGCTCCACGACGCAGGGGTCGTGACGGCCGGTGGTGGTTATAATCTCTTTTTCACCACGGTCATTGACCGTGCGGAGCGGGCGGGCTATGCTTGCCACAGGCTTAAAGGCTATGCGCATTTCTATAGGCATACCGTTGGCAATACCGCCCTGAATACCACCTGAATAGTTGGTCATGGTGACTATCTGACCGTCAGGGGCTATATCAAATTCATCAATCACCTCACTGCCACGGAGGGACGCGCCCTCAAATCCCATGCCGTACTCAAACCCCTTGACCGCGGGGATGGAGAGCATGGCGGCCGCGAGCCGCGACTGAAGTTTGCCGAACACGGGGTCGCCCAATCCGACGATGTCGCCGGAAATACGGCAGGCGATGACGCCTCCGAGCGAATCCTGCTCACTGCGCGCCTCAAGTATCATATCGCGCGCGGCCTGCATATCCTCCTCACTCTCTATGGCGAGAGGGCCGATTGAAGCCACTTGCGCCTCCACTTCGATGTTCAGCCCCGAGAGCACCTGCATGGCTATGGCTCCCGCCACCACGCGGGCCACGGTCTCACGCGCCGACGCACGGCCCCCTCCACGATGGTCGCGGATGCCGTACTTACGCTCATAGGTATAGTCGGCATGCGACGGACGGAAGGTGTGCCGCTGCTGCTCGTAGTCCCCGGAACGCTGATTCTGATTGCGCACGATGAATCCTATGGGTGTGCCGAGCGTTACCTCCTCGTAGATTCCCGACAGAATTTCCACCCGGTCAGGTTCCTTTCGGGCGGTGACCGTAGGGCCCGTACCGGGGCGACGGCGGTCGACCATACGCTGCACTTGAGCGAGATCTATTTTCAGTCCCGCGGGCATACCGTCAATTACCCCGCCGATGGCAGGGCCATGTGACTCTCCGAAGGTGGTGAGCCGGAGTCGTTCGCCGAAAGTATTCATGGCAGTGTCGCAGTTTAGTCCTCAGCGGAAGTATCGGTGATAAGGTCGGTGACGGTGGCCGAAGTGTAGTTCACCAAGTCAGCGGGTGAGAGACACAGCTGCAGACCACGCTGTCCGGCACTTATATATATGGTGTCGAAGTCAAGCGCCGATTCGTGGATGAAGATGGGGAAAGGCTTTTTAAGCCCTATGGGTGAGCACCCCCCACGGATATAGCCCGTGAGCGGCAGCAACTCCTTCATCGGTATCAGGTCGGCCTTCTTGGCTCCGGCGGCCTTGGCAGCCTTCTTCAGATCGACCTCGGTATCGCCCGGCACCACACACACGAAGTAGCCGGCCTTTCCACCGGTGAGGATGAGTGTCTTGAACACCCTGCGTATGTCCTCGCCGAGCGATTCGGCCACATGGTCGGCGGCAAGGTTGGACTCATCGACCTCGTAGGGTATGAGCTGATAGTCCACCTTCGCGCGGTCAAGCAAACGGGCGGCGTTGGTCTTCTGAATCTTCGACATATCCGATATATAAAGGTCAGTCTACTTGTTCGAGATTATGGCCCATGCGCTCCTTCTTGGTGTGCATGTAGAAGCGGTTGTACTCGTTGGGGGCAATCTCGATGGGCACATTCTCCACGATTTCAAGACCGTAGCCCTCGAGGCCCTTACGCTTCACGGGATTGTTGGTCATGAGGCGCATCTTGTTGACTCCGAGATGGTGGAGTATCTGCGCACCCACGCCATAATCACGCTCATCGGCCTTATGACCGAGGTGGAGGTTGGCATCTACGGTGTCAAGTCCGTCCTCCTGAAGCTTATAGGCCCTGATTTTGTCCATGAGTCCTATGCCGCGACCCTCCTGATTGAGGTAAAGGAGCACTCCGCGACCCTCCTTCTCAATCATCTGCAGGGCCTTGTGAAGCTGCTCGCCGCAGTCGCAGCGGCATGAGCCGAATATGTCGCCGGTGGCGCATGACGAATGTACACGCACCAGGGTGGGGTCACCTCCCTCTATATCGCCCTTGATGATGGCGATATGTTCGAGGCCGTTATCCTTCTGACGGAAGGGTATGAGGCGGAAATGGCCGTAGGCCGTAGGCATATCCACTTCGGGACCCATCTCTACAGTTGATTCGTTCTTAAGGCGATAGGCTA
>CAZNBC010000256.1:0-2805 GCA_964571125.1 uncultured Bacteroides sp. | reverse complement strand
ATATGCAAGTTAAAGGATGTTAATATTATTACCAACTTGTTACAAGATTGTGTAATACGCTAATTGCCAGAGAAATAAAAATACACACGTTTGTAACATTGTTTGATTATACAGCATCCTAAACAAAAGAAGCGGGCTGTGTCAATGGTGACACAGCCCGCCTGCTGGGGTTAGTTTTACCTTATTTTTTTTTCGGGTTGAGGGATTAGCGATTGCCTTTAGAGCCTTTTCTGCCCTTATCGCCCTTATTACCCTTTTGGCCTTTCATGTGCTTGTCGCCCTTGCGGCCATCCTTTTTGCCATCCTTGTGGTGCATCTTCATGGCCTTTCCGTGGTGGCCCTGGTTTTCGACAGCCATATTCTCAAGGAACTGGGTGTACTTCTCGGAGCCGATGATGTTCTTTACCTCCTGAAGATACTTGCGGAAGTCATCTTTACGCTTGGTCTGACATTCCTTCATCTTGGCAAATTTCTGCTCTTTGGTGAGCTGCTGCTTTTTGCCGTCCTTCTTCATGGCTTCCTTCTGAGCCTTTCTTTCGGCCTTGGCTTTGTCGCAAGCTGCCTTGCGGGTTGCCTTGAGCTGTTCGAGCTGTGCCTTCTGAGCTGCGGTGAGGTCAATGCCGGCGAAGAGGTCGGCCTTGCAGTCTGACTTACATTTGGCCTGCTTGTCGCACTGAGCCTTGGCAGTGCATGCGGTGGTGTTGGTGCAGGTGGTGTTGGTGGACTGTGCGAAGCTGTTGAAAGCTACGAATGACATTGCAAGAAGTGCGAAACCTAATACGTTCTTTTTCATAATCAATATGGTGTTATTTTTATTACTAATCGTGGTGATTAAAATTTTCTTCGTTTATTGTTTTCTGTCTTTTTGACGGAATAACAATAGTGGAGTTTAATTCTATTCCCTATTTTAACACTCATTAATGATTATAGGCCCTATCTCTCCTTAATTATAATAAAGAAGGAGGAGTAAACGAATAATAACAGATTATTCTGCGTAGAGCAGATAGGGGGCGCGTTGGCGGCGGAACGCTTCTACGTCATTGCGCCATGAGCTGCTGATGGAGCGGGCTACGGCAGTTATTTCCTCGTCGGTGGAGGAGGCGTTGAGACCCGATGCAGCTATCTGTCGGCGTACCTCGGGTGTGCCTATGAGTTTCTCAAAGAATTTGCTGAGAAATGGACCTGAGGCCTTGCCTCCCTTGGCGGGAATACGTCCTTTGAGCTGGCAGTAGGCCCGCAACAGATACTCCAGGTTGATGCCGCGGGCAATGATGGTGTCGTGGGGGAGTGACGACAGGTCGTAGCCGTGACATAGGCGGTCGCGGCACGGTGGATTGGAGGCACCGGGCTTATTGCGCGGTGTGAAACTGTAGGGCCCCTTCATCAGCGGGTGACCGTAGACAGTGAAAGGTCGGTCGGTACCGCGCCCGATGCTCACGTCCGTGGCTTCGAAGTAGCAGAGCGAGGGATAGAGATATATGGCCGTCATATCGGGCAGATTGGGCGACGGGGCGACCGGAAGCTCATAGCGGGTAGAGTGGGTATAGCCCTCGCAGGGGATGACGGTAAGGTCAAGCGGGGCTGCATTGTCAAGCCAGCCTTCGCCGACTATCATTTGGGCCAGTTCGCCGAGGGTCATGCCGTGCATCACCGGTATGGGTAGCCGTCCCACTCCCGAGCGGTAGTCGAGATTAAGTATAGGCCCGTCGACCGTCATTCCGTTGGGATTGGGGCGGTCGAAGATAACCACCTGCTTGCCGTGGCGCGCCGAGGCGTTCATGAGGTCAAGCATGGTGATGTAGTAGGTGTAGAAGCGGGTGCCGACATCCTGAATGTCCACCACGAGCACGTCAAAGGAATCCATAGTGGTTTGCGACGGAGTGCGTGTCTTGCCGTCGTAGAGCGATGCTATGGGTATCCCCGTCTCGGGGTCCACGGAACTGCCCACGTGTTCTCCGGCTGAGGCCGTGCCGCGAAATCCATGCTCGGGCGAGAATATGGTGGTGACGTCCACGCCGTTCTCTATCAGGTGGTCAAGGGTGTGGATGCCGCCTGTCAGTCCGGTATGGTTGCTCATCAGCGCCACTCTCTTGCCTTCAAGGAGGGGAAGATAGAGCGACGTGCGCTCCGATCCTGTGACCACACGTGCGAACGCTGTGACAGGGAGCAGGAGGAACAACAGGGCTGCTATGAGGAGATGCATGGAGGGGAGTATGGGGGGTACGAGATCAGAGGGATGAGGGTATGGCTCCGGCAGGCGACATTTCGCCGCAGAGCGACGTGGCAAGGCGATGCTTGATTTCCTCATGGGTGAGGTTCATGGCGAAGAGGTGCATCATCTTGGTGATTGCTGCCTCGGCCGTGAGGTCGCTTCCCGAGATTATACCTATGGCTTCGAGCTTGTCGGCCGAAACGTAGCGTTTGTGTACCGCACCGTTGACGCACTGGGTGACATTGAGAATGATGAGTCCACGGGCCACGGCATCGCTCAGTGCCTTAGTAAACCACGGGGCCGTCGGGGTGTTGCCCGCACCGTAGGTCTTCATCACCACCCCTTTTATGCCGGGAGTGTTGAGCTGATGGGTGAGTATGCGCTCGCTGATGCCGGGGAAGAGGCTGATGTACATCACATCGGGGTCTATGCCGTAGTGTATGGTCAGGGGCTTCGTGCGGTCGGGACGGTACAGGGAGTCGGTGTAGTAGTGTATGCCGAGTCCTATGTGGGCCAAGGGGGGATAGTTGTTGCTGCGGAAGGCGTTGAAGTTGTCGGCGCTCATCTTGGTGGAGCGGTTGCCGCGCCAGAGG
>CAZNBC010000255.1:0-2811 GCA_964571125.1 uncultured Bacteroides sp. | reverse complement strand
TGTGTCACCGATACCTCTCGCGGGAAAATTGATGACACGGCGCAGTGCCTCATCATCGTCGGGATTGACCGTCAGACGGAAGTACGCTATGGCATCGCGTATCTCCTTGCGCTGATAGAACGACAGACCGCCATAGATACGGTAGGGTATGTTGCGCTTACGCAGGGCTTCCTCAAGGATACGGCTCTGGGCATTGGTGCGGTACAGGATGGCAAACTCCTCGTAACTGTCATCGGAGTTGTGGTAAAGCTGCGAGATGCGCTGGGCCACGTTGTTGCCCTCCTCATAGTCGCTGTAGGCCTGCATAACCTCGATAGGCGAACCGGCCTCGTTGCGCGAGAACACCTGCTTGGGTATCTGCTCGGTGTTTTTGGCTATCAGCGAATTGGCCGCGTCGGTTATGTTGCGGGTCGAACGGTAGTTCTGCTCCAGCTTGAATGTGCGCAGGTCGGGATACGTTGACTTAAGTCCCAATATATTGCGTATGTTTGCGCCACGGAAGGAATAGATGCTCTGGGCGTCATCGCCTACGACACACAGCGAGGCTTTCTCGGGCGGAGCTATGCGCGACACGATGAGATGCTGAGCGAAGTTCGTGTCCTGATACTCATCCACGAGCACATAGCCGAACATATCGCGGTAATAGGCCAGTACATCGGGATTGTCGCGCAGCAACACATTGGTATAATACAGCAGATCGTCAAAGTCCATGGCTCCGGCCGTGAAACACCTGTCGCGGTAGTGGCGGTAAATGGCGTAGACCATCGGACGGCGTGCGTCGCGGTCTGCCTTCATCACATCCTCGAGCGTGGCGTATTTCTCGGGAGAAATTAAGGCATTCTTAGCCGTGGAGATGGCTGACAGCACCGTAGAGGGCTTGTACAGCTTCTCGTCAAGGTCCATATCCTTGATGATAGCTTTCACCAGGCTCTTGCTGTCGCCCGTGTCATAGATGGTGAAACTGCTCTTATAGCCTATGCGGTCGGCCCACGCACGGAGTATGCGGGCAAAGATAGAGTGAAAGGTGCCCATCCACAGCCTGCGGGCCATCACAGGGCCTACAAGCTGCTCTATGCGGTCACGCATCTCGCGGGCAGCCTTGTTGGTGAACGTAAGCGCAAGGATGCGCTCGGGAGGCAGCCCGAGATTAAGCAAGTGCACAATCTTATAAGTAAGTACACGCGTCTTGCCCGACCCCGCGCCGGCGATCACCAGCTGAGGCCCGTCACAATATTCAACAGCCGCACGCTGCTGCTCATTAAGTTGATTCAGATACTCTTCATTCATTCACCACAAAATTAGTCAAAAAAATTGACAGCCATCCCTAAATCCGTACACTCATCCCTAAACCTTATACCGCCCATCGTTGTTGCTATTCTTGTAGGAGTAGGGACAACCCTATCCTCAACCGAACATTTTTTATAATTATACCACTACATTAGTTATGAAGAAATTTTTACTCCTTGCCGTCATGGCTATCATGACCCTCGGTGCATCAGCACAGACACAATGGTATGCAGGTGGCCAGCTCACTTTTGGACGTACCACATCATCATCAAGCGGCGTTAAAAGCACTCAGGTGACCGTACTCCCTGAACTCGGATACAACATCACCGACAAAGTAGCCGTGGGTTCCAAATTAGGTGTATCATACCGCAAGGCCGGCTCACAGGAAAAGACCGTTTTTGAGGTGGATCCCTACCTCCGTTACACATACTTCAAGACCGGCAACCTCCGTCTGTTCGTTGACGGCGAAGTAGACCTCGGTGTCGGACGTGCTGACGGTTCTACCGCTGTAGAATACGGCATAGGTCTCCGTCCCGGTTTGTCCTACCAACTTGCCAAAAACTTCAGCCTTGTGGCCCACGTAGGCTTCCTCGGCTATCAGAGCGGTAACCACGCCGCCAAAGCCAACGGCTGTGACGAGAACTGGGGCCTCAACCTCAACTCCAACAACCTCATGTTTGGCTTCTCCTACCACTTCTGATTTCCCGAAACACAATTCCCGAACATAACGCAAAAAATCTCGCGCCATTCCCGCGAGATTTTTTTTACGGATTACCCGGCGGTTGGAAGTCATGGCGTTAACACTACTTAACATTTAGTTTCTAACATTTGTCAACGGCGTGATGTTATATAAACGAAGATTGATTTAATACACTAATTCAACAAATACAATATTTAAAACACACGATTATGAACACAGCTCCTCTTCAGGGAATTAAAGTCGTTGACTTCACCGAAGTACAGTCAGGCCCTTCATGTACTCAGATGCTCGCCTGGCTCGGTGCCGACGTTATTAAGATTGAACGTCCCGGCGTAGGCGACGCCACCCGTAAAGAACTTCAGTTTAACCCTGATCTTCCCTCTTATTACTATCTGCAGCTCAACTCTGACAAGAAATCACTTACACTTGATGCCAAGACTCCTGACGGTAAGGAGATTCTTACCAAGCTTATCAAAGAAGCAGATATTTTCGTAGAAAACCTCCACCCGGGTGCCATGGATAAGCTCGGATTCTCATGGGAAGCTGTCCATGCTTTGAATCCCCGTTGTATCTACGGTACCATCAAGGGCTTCCCTGTATCTTCAAAGTATGCGAATCTTAAGGCTTACGAGCCTATCGCTCAGGTAACGGCTGCCGCCGCCTCTACCACCGGTTGGTTCAGCGGCGAGGATAACATTCCTACTCAGTCAGGAGCGGCGCTTGGTGACTCTAACACCGGTATGCACCTTCTTATCGGTCTGTTGGCCGCTCTTTGTCAGCGTGAGAAGACCGGCGAAGGCGTCTATGTATATCAGTCAATGCAC
>CAZNBC010000254.1:0-2814 GCA_964571125.1 uncultured Bacteroides sp. | reverse complement strand
TGGTAGCCTTCCTCGTATTTGTGTCATCGCATGAAGCTACCTCACCCAACTTCAACCTCCTGTGGCTTAATCCTTTGGTCATTTGCGGTGTATTTTCCGCATGGTTAAGTAAACTTAATATGGTGTGGGTGTGTTACCATTTTGTTAACTTTGCATGTGTATTGGCCTATGCCGTGATATGGTTGGCCGGTATTCAGCAGGGCAACCCCGCTTTCATACCTCTGCTTCTCACTGACGCACTTCTGTCAGCAACATTCATTACATACACTATTCGTAGCCGTAAAGCAACGGTCTCTTAACCCCCTCAGTAGATTCACTATCATTACTGATGCGTAAAGACAAATCATCAATATCCTCACGCATACTCTGCGCCCTTGTAGCCTCCGTGGTCACAGCCATGGCGATGCCCGCATCGGCTCAGTCCATTCCTTCGTTGACGCGCCCACAGCTCGTCATCGGCATTATGGTCGAGGGGCTTGACGATGATCATCTGCGTCTGCTCAACCATCTGTTCACCAATGACGGGTTCCGCAGACTCATGCGCGAGGGTGTTACCATCGAGAATCTTGATTACGGCCCTCAGGTTGACGCCACGGCTGCCACAGCCATGCTCTTTACCGGTGCGGCACCTACCGTCAACGGCATAACCTCCGGCACAGTCTACAATCCCACTACCCGTCAGCTCCGTAGCATATTTTTTGACCCCTCCGACAACCGCCTATCACCCTCATCCGTGCTCGTAAGCACTCTTGCCGACGAGTTGCGTCTTGACGGAGCGGGCACCGGGTTCGTATACTCCCTCTCGGCCAATCCCGAAGAGGCCATGATAATGGCCGGGCACGCCGGCAACAGCGCTTACTGGATTGATGATGTCAGCGGCCGATGGACCACGTCACCGTATTATACCGACACACCCCAACCTATTATCGGGCATAACCTCTCCAATCCGATTACCGCGCGTATTGACACTATAGAGTGGTCGCCGATGCTTCCTCCGTCGAAGTATCCCGATGTCAGTGTGTCACGCAAGAACCGTCCATTCAACCATCGTTTCCTCCATACCGATCCCAATATCTACAAAGCCTTCAAAAAGTCACCGCAAGGCAATAAGGAGATTACCGATGTGGCCGAGATGTATCTCACACAGATGCCCCTCGGCAAGCGAGGTGTGATGGACATGCTCAATCTCTCCTATACCGTGGCCCCCTATCCCTACGGTAAGGATGACGACACGCGCTTCGAGATGTTCGACTCCTATCTGCGGCTCGACCGCGACCTCGAACGCCTGTTCACCCTCGCCGACCGTCAGGTAGGCAGAGAGAATCTGGTGATATTCCTTGTAGGCACCCCTGCTCCGACTTCGGGACGTCGCCCGGAGGAACGATGGCAGATACCTCAAGGACAATTCTCGGGACGTAAGGCCTCGTCGCTACTCAACATGTACCTCATGGCCCTTCATGGCAACGGCGAATGGGTGTCGGGACAGCATGCACGAAATTTCTATCTCAACCACGACCTTATAAAGGAACGTCAGCTTGACCTTAACACTATAAGGACCGAAGCTGCGGAATTCCTCACCCGTATGAGCGGTGTAAGCACCGTCTATACGGTAAACGATATAATAGCCTCGCGTGCAGGCGACGACCCCGCCGCCATGAAGCGCAACGTATCGATAAAGAATTCCGGTGACGTCATAGTGGAAATAAATCCCGGGTGGGAACTTGTGGACGATGACATGAACGGATTCACACAGAGTCCGACCCGTCATGCTGCAAACATATCTTCGGCCTATATCTTTGCTCCGGGCGTGAGTCCGGAAAAGATAAAAGTGTCGGTCGACGCACGCGCCATAGCCCCCACCGTGGCCCGACTGCTGCGCATACGCTCTCCTAATGCGGCATCACTTCCTCCGATGCGTCTCTGAAAAGAGCATTTTTGATTAGGATTTTATCTTAAATTCAGGCAATTAAATTATCTTTGCATATTATTTTGAGCGCCCATGGAAGAATGGGAGTTCGTAGCAGTATAAACAATTAAACACCAGATACATAGATGTCATTTACTTCATTTTTGAGTAAGGTTTTCGGCAATAAGAGCACACGCGACTTGCGTGAGATACAGCCTATTGTCAATCAGATCAAGGCTCTCGGGCCTGAACTTCAGTCGCTCTCAAACGATGAGCTGCGCGACAAAATCACAGCCGTACGTCAGGAAATACGCGAGGCAATAGCTTCCGATCAGGAAGCCATCGACCGCATCAAGGCTGAAATCGAAACACTTCCCTTTGACAAGCGTCAGGCTCTTTGGGATGACATAGACAAGCACGAAAAATCCATACTGGACATCATTGAGGACCGCCTCAACGCCAACCTTCCCATAGTATTCGCCACCCTGCGCGAAACAGCCTCACGCTTCGCCAACAACGAGGAGGTAGAAGTTACCGCCACACAGATGGACCGTGACCTCGCGGCCGAAGGACGCGACTTCGTACGCATCGAAGGTGACAAGGCTATATATAAGAACCACTGGATTGCCGGCGGTAACGATATGCGCTGGGATATGGTGCACTACGATGTGCAGCTCATCGGCGGTATCGTGCTCCATCAGGGCAAGATTGCCGAGATGGCTACCGGTGAAGGTAAGACCCTCGTGGCAACCCTCCCCGTATTCCTGCGTTCACTCTCAGGTCGCGGCGTACACGTGGTGACCGTCAACGACTACCTGTCAAAACGTGACTCCGAGTGGATGGGCCCGCTGTATATGTTCCACGGCTCTACCGTAGACTGTATCGACAAGCATCAGCCCAATACCCCT
>CAZNBC010000253.1:0-2820 GCA_964571125.1 uncultured Bacteroides sp. | reverse complement strand
GGGAGAGATAGGGGGATTGTTTCAGCGTTTTATTCCAGTGTGATGGGCACGAAGAACTCCGGGCGGTGGAAATCGGGCTCGGGAGTGTTTACGGGTGCCCATGTGAGGAAGTGAGGGTCGGCCGTGAGGTCGGCACACTTGTAGAAGTTACCCTTAAGCTCAATCGGCTCACCCTTGTATTCAACACCTACGAGGTCAAGGGGAATAGCTACCGTAAGATTCCATGTGAAGAGGCCCTCGATTTCGTTAAACGGACGTGTACCGCATGAGGGGAGACGCTTCACGCGGTTGAGTTCCTCGTCGGTCATCAGTTCTCCGCTGTGGCGGTCCTGACGGCGTGCGGCGTGGATGGTGCCTATGCAGTTGAACTCAAAGTTACGGTAGGGCTGTCCCTCGCCGGGCTGTACGAAAAACTCTACGCACGAGTCCTGATGCACGTGCGAATTATTCTCGCTGTTGACCGCACGGAGGTAGTTGCAGCGCACGAAGAAGTCAATATATATATACTTTCCTGAGTGGGCTATAGAGAAAGTGGTGAGGGGATGATAGGGATATTGTTCGGGCCAGTTTACGTGGTCGATGGTGCGACGTGAGCCTCTTGACTCGAGTATACGCGCCACTTTGTCAAGTCCCATATCGTCAAGTTCGGGAATATAAGGTACGCTGAGAGAGGTGTCGGAAGAGTTTGTCATATAATAATTTTTCAGGTAATTTAAGTTGTCGTCTCTTATAGGTTGAGCAAATCCTTCACGCCGAGCACGAATCCTACGGTGGCCATGATGAGGAGTATCACGGCTATGATGCGGTTGATGAGCCACATGGAGCGGAGATTGAAGTGCGAGCGCACTTTGTTGACGAAGAATGTTACCGTAAACCACCACAGCACCGCACCTGTGACTATGGAGAGATAGCCGGCGATGTAGTGATAGAACTGATAATTGGTGTCCATGAAATTGAACCGCGCGAACAGTCCTATGATGAACAGCAGTATGAGGGGATTCGAGAATGTGAAGAAGAAGCCGGTGCCGAAGTCGCGCCAGTAGGTATTTGTGTGTTCCATCGGGGGCTTGAGTCCGCGTGAGGGATTGTTGCGGAACAGGTATATGCCGTAGACGATAAGCACTACGGAGCCAATGACTTTGATAATATTGAGGTTGTCCTGAATGAAGTCGGTGACGAACGACAGCCCCAGTCCCGTGAGAAGACAGTATATGAGGTCGGACAGGGCGGCTCCGAGTCCGGTAAAGAATGCGGGCCAGCGTCCCTTGTTAAGTGTGCGCTGTATACATAGCACCCCTATCGGTCCCATCGGGGCCGAGATGAGCACTCCAATAAGGAGGCCTGTAAGGACTATGCTTGCCAGCTCCTGCATATCTATGCAAAATTACCTATTAATCATGACTTGGCAAAGATTACTCACTAATCTATGCGTATCACCCTGATTCCGTTGGCTTGTTTTGACCTGCGTAGATAGTCGCTCAGGGGCAGGGCGGAGAGCACTACCTTGCCCTCTTTGGACGAGGCATGAAACAGATGAGGCTTGCCGTCTTCGCCGAATACAACTATCCCCATATGCATCACGTCAAGTCCGGGTGTCTTGGTGGTGATGGCTATGATGTCACCGTCGCGCAAGGCGGCACGGTCCACGTCCAATGTCTTGATATATGGAAAGCGGTGTGAGCGGTAGCCGAACTCATAGTTCTTTATGCGGTCATAGGTCTCTTGGTCTTTCAGAGCCGGATATTTGTCGCGGTGTGACGATATATAGTCAAGGGTCTTGACAATATAATTGTCTGTGGGGGACACTCGTGAGGTTACTTCCACGAAATTTCCGCGATGGGCGTTGTCCACTATCCATTCGCTGACGTAGTGGAGGCGAGAGGGATAACCGTCGATATTACCGCCGCGGTAGCGGATGTTGCGTAGATTGTAGACGAAGTCACGCCATGACGAGCGTCCTTCGTTAAGGGTCATGGCCAGTGCCGTCACGTATTCCACCAGCGTGGTGCAGTCCAGCGTGTCGGGATTGACTGTCAGTTCTTCAGGAGTATGCTCAAGCGTGCCGGCGCCGTAAGGGCGTCCTTCAAAGGCCTTGGCAATGGTCACTATATTGGATGACAACGGCTGTCGGCGGTCAAGGCTGATAAGCAGGTCGGTGACGAAGGATGTGTCACGTGCCTCGTCGTTCCATCTGGTATTGCCCGGAACCGATGCGCTAATGCCGCAGGGTAATATATATAGTGTACTCAGTAGGAGCGCGGCCAGAATCCTGTTAAATGAGCGGTGGGTGAACATGAAATCTTGTTTACAGTAGCGAACAAAATTAAACATTTATTTGGAGATGACAAAATCCGGTACCGGCAGCGACTTCAAAGGTTGCTTCGCACTGAAGGCGGCAAAGAAATTCGCCTGAATATGTGGGAAAAATTCACTATCTTTGCGGGATAAAATTAAGTCACTGTTATCACATACTATACTTCGATGCTTACAGCAAAGGAAATACGCGAATCATTCAAAAACTTTTTCGCAGAGAAGGGCCATAAGATAGTGCCCTCAGCCCCGATGGTCATAAAGGATGACCCCACTCTGATGTTCACCAACGCCGGCATGAACCAGTTCAAGGATATTATTCTTGGCAACGCAGCGGCGAAATACCGTCGTGTGGCCGACTCGCAGAAGTGTCTGCGTGTCAGCGGTAAGCACAATGACCTTGAAGAGGTGGGCATGGACACATACCACCATACGATGTTCGAAATGCTCGGCAGTGTAAGTTTTTTGCCTGATTGCACGGCAATCGAATCGGTGTGATTTTCCATAATC
>CAZNBC010000252.1:0-2835 GCA_964571125.1 uncultured Bacteroides sp. | reverse complement strand
GCCATCGCGGCGATACCGAGGAAACCGTATATTAATTGTTTTTTCATTGTTTCTAAAGTTGATTAGTCGGTTAGAAAGTTACCTGGAGACCGAAGGAGTAGCTGCGCATCATGGGCACAGTGCGGCCGAAGCCACCTACGCCGTCGTTAGCAGTACCGCTGTAGCTCTGAGTGATTTCGGGGTCCATCTGATACTTGCGCACACCGTTGTAGAGATCCCAGAGGTTGTCGGCGCTGAAGTAAACGCGAGCCTTCTGGATGAGAGCCTTCTTGGTGATGTCGTAGGGCAGGGTGTAGCCTACGGTGAGGGCCTTGAGACGGAGGTAAGCAAGGTTCATCAGGTAGCGGCTCTGGGGATAGAAGTTAGAGGTACCGCGACCGATGTTGCTGATGTTACCGCTGACAGCGCCTGAACCACCGACCATGTTAGGATACATATTGTTCTGGTCAATATTGTAGTCAATGAGAGTGTATGTGTGGGTAGTTTCGTCAACTTCAACAGTGTAGTGGTTGTAGCTCTGCTGGTGCTCGAAAGTACCAAGAGCCGAGGCCGACATAGGAATTACCATCGAACCGGTAGCCCAGTAGTTGCGCTTGCCAACGCCCTGGAAGAAGAGGTCGATGTCGAAGCCCTTCCAGGCGCCGCCCAGACGGAACGAGTATTCGAAGCGGGGCATAGCGTTACCGATAACCTTGAGGTCACCATGGTTTGCAGCAGTACCTACGGGAACTGATTTTGCATCCTTGTTAGCCTTTGCTTCTGCATAGCCTTCATCGCCTTCTACATAATAGCGGCCATTGAGTTCAATCATGGTGGGATTACCGTTGTTAATCACACCGTCGCCATTGAGATCCTTGTACTTAACGTCGCCGGGGCCGTAGTGGAAACCTGCAAGGTTCTGGAGGCCGGTCTGATCAGCAACGCCGGGAGCATAGATATTGTTACCTTTTTCGTCTACGCCGGTGAAGTCGCTTTCGGTGAAGTAGCGGTCGGTTTCGAAGCCCCAGATGTCACCGTAGGTCTGACCGGTGGTGTAGCTGGTCGAGCCGGGGCCGGTGTAAGAGTAGATAAGCATGTTGGGGTTGTTCCACTTGGTCACCTTGGTGACTGCGTCGGAGAGGCTGGCGGTCATGTAGATGTCAGCATCGCCGAAGCTGTGGTTCCAGCCGAGCGAGATTTCCCAACCGCGGGTGCGGAGCGAACCGGCGTTGGTGTAGGGAGCGGAAGCACCGAGCACTGCGGGCATAACCTCGCCGGGAGCGAGCATGTCCTTGGTGTCGCGCTGATACCAGTCGAAGCTGGCGGTGAGGGCGTTGTTGAAGAAGCCGAGGTCAACACCTACGTCGGTGGTGATAACGCGTTCCCAGGTAAGGGATGCCGAAACGAGGGTAGGCATGCCTGCCTCGCTGACCTTAACGCCATTCTGCAGCCAGTGAACATTGGCAGCGGTTATGGGCGAGATGGTGGAGATAAACATGTTGGAACCTACGGCCTCGTTACCGATATGACCGTAAGAAGCACGGAGTTTACCATTGCTCCACCAGTTGCTTACGCCCTTGAAGAAGCTTTCTTCGCTGAAGCGCCAGCCTGCGGAGAACGAGGGGAAGAATGCCCACTGGTCGGCAGCCGGGAAACGGCTCGAGCCGTCGTAGCGACCGTTAACCTCGAGGAGATATTTGCCTTTGTAGTCGTAGTTGATACGGCCGAAGAAGCCGGCAGTAGCGCGGTGCCACTTGTTAGAGCTGGTGGTATAGGTGGTACCGTCGGTAAGGTTGAGTTCGGGCAGGTTGTTGTCGAGAAGACCCGAGCGGCGGATGTAGAAGCTATCATACTGCTCGCGCTCGGCGGTACCGCCGACCATCACCTTGAGGTTGTGGTCCTGAGCGAAGGTCTTGTCGTAGGTAGCGAAGACGTTGACGGTGTACATGTCATCGCGATAAGACTGACGGGTAGCAGTAGTTGCAGACTGTGAAGGGGCAGTATACAAGGTGAAAGGAGCTGCGGTCCAGTTGTTCCATACGGTGCCGGGCACGTAAGCCGAGCTGTAGTCCATGTTGCGCACCTGATAGGTGAAGTCGGCCTGGAGGGTGAGACCCTTAATGATCTCAGCCTGGAGCCAGCCCTGGAGGCGGGTCTGGTTGACCTTGGTCACGTCCTGATGAGCGGTTTCACGGATACCCATATCGTTGCGGAAGTAGTAGGGAGTACCCTCAGCGTCCTTAACATAACCGTAAGTTTCGAAATAAGAGGGGAAACGCCACATATACTGATAGGAGTTACGCGAGTAGTTGGGCTCCTTGTAAGTACGGTTGAACCAAGACATACGGCCACCGGCTTTCAGCCACGAGAAGATTTGGGTCTGAATGTTAGCGTTGACCATATTGCGGGCAAGTTCCTCAGGGTTGTAGCGCATAAGACCTTTCTTCGAGTCGTAGCCGTAGCTGATGCGGTAGGAGGTCTTGCCGGAGGTACCGTCGATGCTGATGTTCTGCTTCATCGAGGGGGAAGTACCGAGAAGGGTCTTACCGGTATCCCAGTCGGCATAACGTACCCATTCACCATTGGGCAGGATGGCGTAGTCACCAACGTTGTCCCAGCTCTCGAAGGGGTGGAGTTCAACGACGTCGGTATAGAGCTTGCCGCCGTGCTGCTCGTCCCAAGCCTTGGCATAGGGGATAACGTCCCAATAGTACATACCGAAAGCCTCAGTACCGCCACCGACGCCACGGGCCTGAGCCTGGAGGGCAGTCTCGAGGCCGGTAACTGTCTTGGCGTAGTGAGGATAGTAGGAAGCGTGGTTCCAGGCGTAGTTGCTGGTGTATTTCACGCTCACTT
>CAZNBC010000251.1:0-2837 GCA_964571125.1 uncultured Bacteroides sp. | reverse complement strand
GATGTATATGCTTCAGTGGGTAAGGGATATAAGTCGGGCGGATTCAACACCCAGATGTTCAGTGACGTGCTGCAGCAGCGTGTCATGGGCCTGATGGGTCTGGGTTCGGACTACGATGTCGACGATGTGGTGGGCTACAAGCCCGAAAAGAGCTGGAACTACGAAGTAGGTGCAC
The DNA here is from genome assembly GCA_964571125.1 of uncultured Bacteroides sp. Lineage (GTDB taxonomy): Bacteria > Bacteroidota > Bacteroidia > Bacteroidales > Muribaculaceae > Paramuribaculum. The sequence continues at coordinate 2,662 of CAZNBC010000251.1, read as the reverse complement.
ATATAAACTGTCATGACGGCAAGGTGGGTACCGACCTGGCGCTCTTCTATATCGACTGCCACGACCAACAGCTGACCATGTTCCCCGATGGCACCACCACCGGGCGTATCACCACCAACGCCGGGCGCACCCGTAGCTACGGCGCTGAGGCACAGATACGCTACACTCCTTCAAAGGCTTGGCTCTTCAATCTCAGCTACGGATATACCAATGCCCGCTTCGTGGACTTCTATAACGGACGCACCGACTACGGTGGCAAGCGTGTGCCCTACGCTCCGTCGCATACCCTGTTCGCGGGTCTTACCTACACGCGCGACTTTAAAGGGTTTGTCAATCGCCTGAGCGTCAATGCCAATGTGCGCGGTGTGGGCTCGATATACTGGGATGAGGACAACCTCTACCGCCAGCCCTTCTACGCTCTTGCCGGGGCGTCGCTTCATCTTGAGCACGACTGGCTGTCGCTGGATGTCTGGGGCGAGAACCTCACTGACACGCGCTACCATACGTTCAGTTTCGTGAGCATCTCAAACCGCTTCCTTCAGCGCGGCAAGCCACTGGTGTACGGAGCTACCGTTCGCATAAATTTCTGATAATAAAATTTCTACAAAATGATAAAGCAACTGACCAATTACTCGCTTCGTGCCCTCGCAGGGCTTATGCTGGCCGTCATGGCTATTTCTTGCGGCAGTGACGATGAAACCGGTTTCGACATTGTGGCCGACATGGGTGGCGACCCCTTTGCCGTGGCATGGACCCAAGAGGGAATGACCGTGGACACTACAGGTACAGGGTGTACGGTGAAGTTCAACCGAATAAACCGTCGCGTGACCATAGAGGCGTACGGCACTGAGGCGATGGGACCCGAGCAGCTGTTGTTTGAGAGCGTCGACTATGGCATGGGTGAGGATGGCCACTCCTATGTGGTCAACACTCAGGACCTTAAGGCTGACAATGCTCCGGTCAGCGTGACGATGAAGATGATGTACAGCGGTGAGCGCATCATCAACTCCACACTCTGTAAGGGTGTGAGTCTGCGCATGGCGTCAGATCGGTGCGACCTTACATACATACCACGTCATCTTATACTTGGAGGCGTTACCGAGACGGTGCTTACTACCGTGGCCGACTCAAGCTATGTATCCGAGACCACAACCTACTCGGTGGATATAGACCCTGTCCGCGCTAAGGCACAGTTGGTGGTACATCACCCCAAATTCGCCTCCAATATGCCTGTGTTGGGCGACATGACCTTCCCCGACCTTGACGTGGAGTTCGTTCCCGGAGGATTCCGTCTCACCAAAGACTCACTTGAGCCGATGCTTGACGGCACGCCCTATCCTAAGTTTCTCATTACCAATCTTGACGTGAAGTGTGACATGACTTCTCCCGAGAGTGCCATTGAGTTCAACTGTATGCGCATATTCAAGGTCTACGCCAAGGTGTCATCAAACTTCGCTCCCGTGGAGGACTGAGGCAAGCGAAACAAAGTCTTTTCGGTGTCAGGCGGTGATGCCGTATATAAATAAGGAGGAGCCGGTGAAAATTGCCGGCTCCTCCTCTCACGTTTCAACTATTTATTTATGAGACCCCTGCGTGCTATTATCACTAACCGGGCGCAGGGCGAGGGATGAAAAATGGAATGCTTGTCTCTATTTCTATCTATTCACTTATGGTTTTTAGCTTTCCTAATTCATTTACATCTATACAACACTATACCCGGGAGTTTGCTTTCTCCCTGGGAGCTAAAAGATTTTAAAAAGTGTAATCAGAGGGGTGGGTTTTTACTAAATTGGCAAATGTTTGTTAACACTTCCCGGTCAGGAGGGTGCTGTCAATGCGTATTCGTCCCTCATCGGCAAGGAGGCGTGCGGCGCGTATGACCTCCGAGCGGGAGATGCGGAGCTGTGAACAGATGTAGTCGATAGTGTGTCCTCCGGGCTGGGTAGCCAGTCGTTCTACCGCAACGGCGGTACGTGAGGAGGCCTCGGTGTGGGATGCCGTGGCGCTGCTTGAGGCTGCGGAGCGTCGTGAGCGGCATACATCGCATGTGCCGCAATCCGTGGCTTCCGTCTCGCCGAAGTAGCCGAGCATCTCCTTTACGCGGCATGAGTCAACGCCGTAGACGAATCGTTTCATGGCTTCGAGACGACGTGCCATGCGGTCGCGCATATCCTCGTAGACGGCTATGGGTAGCTGTACGTGGCGCGGCTCCTCGCGCGAAGTGGTGTAGTAGATGTAAGGTGAGGATTTGCGCGGGATATAGTGGATGGCCGACAGGCGTCCGAGAGCTAACAGCGATTCATAGACCTGCTGCGGAGTCAGTGAGAGGGTGCGCGCAATGAATCCCTCGTCGATATTGACATAGTCGGCAAACAGGCCTGTGTAGCGGCGGAGTATGAACTGAAACACTCGGTCTTCGACCGTACCGAGACGCAGGTCGTAGAGCTCACGGCGGTCCATGACCACCATCAGGCGTGAGCGTGTGGTGATTTCGTCAAGATACTCGATATACCCCGCGCGGGTGAGAAGAATCAGGGCGCTGCGGGTGGGCACGGGAGGAAGCTTGAAGCGCTCGCAGAAGAGGTTGAAGTCGAATTCGTACATACGCCCGTAGCCATCTTCAACGGCCACATCAAGGAAGTTGCCGGCAAGCTCGTAGACG
>CAZNBC010000250.1:0-2842 GCA_964571125.1 uncultured Bacteroides sp. | reverse complement strand
AGTCGCTATATTATTATAAGGAGTATCGTCAATAGACTGAGATGTCGTCTGCTTCAGCTCTTCCTCTTCTTCCTCGGGGAACGGGGGAAGTTTGACCGAGGGTACAGCCGGTGGTGTACTTGTTGCGGAATCAGTATATGCGGGGGGAACTGGGCTACTCTCGCGTTGTGTGGGAGGCGGTGGAACCGGTGTAGGCGGGGTAGGAGTGGGTGGTTCCGGAGTGGAAGTCGTAGCCGGTTCCTCTTCTTTTACATCCTCAGGTGAGGCAATGCTGTTGAGTTCACTCTCAGGAGCTGCAAGAACCTGGGGCTCAAACATCTCAAACGGAGCATTGACGGCCTTGGCCAACTGTTCGTCAGGAACGAACAATACGGGATTTATAGCGTCATCGCAGCGACGGAAAGTGCCCAGACCGGGTATCGTCACGCCGTCACCGTTCTCAAGCGCGTATGATGCTGCCTCGAACAGGGTTTTGATGAATTTCTCTGCCGCCTCAGGAGACACGCCGGCACGTGTAGCCACGTTCTGAGCTATCTGGTGGAAAGATACTTTTGTATTCATTGTGCAAGTTTCTTGCGAAGTACCACACTGCTTTTAAACTCTACTTCAACGCATGGGGGGAGAAGCATCTTCTGTCCAGTAGAGAGGTCCGTACGTATTTCCTCGTCGCGTTTGACAGGCTGAATGGTGCCGAAGCCGGGTACGGCGACAGCATCAAGATTCAGACAGTAATCCCTTATGGCCTCCACTGTCGCGGAGAGCAGGCGCTGTGTTTCCTCCGGAGTCATGTTGAGCTTCTCGGAAACACCGTTGATTAGTGTATGGTCGTTCATGAGTAAATAGCAAAAGAAGTTGTTCAGTCCATAAGATATTCTCCGATAGCGTAGCGTGGACGGTTCTTGACCTCCACGAATATCTTGCCGATATATTCGCCAACGACACCGATGCTGATGAGCAGCAGACTTCCAAGAAACCAAACTGAGAGCATCAGGGATGTCCATCCAGGCACGGTGGCGTGGCCGAAGTATGCGAGGAACACATAGATAGCCATGGCAATGTCGATCATCAGAAGCAGGAGCCCGACGAAGAATATAAGCCGTATGGGGCGTGCCGAGAAAGAGGTGATACCGTCAATCGAGAAGCTCAGCATCTTTTTCAGTGGGTACTTTGATTCTCCCGCAACACGCTCGTTGCGCACATAGGTCACAATCGTGGTGCGCAGTCCGAGTTGCGGTATAATACCCCTCAGAAAGAGATTGCTTTCGCCATACTCGCTCAAGAGGTCAAGGGCGCGGGCGCTCATCAGGCGGTAATCGGCATGATCATAGACGGTTTCCAGTCCAAGATTCTTCTGCACGGAGTAGAAGGCATGGGCTGTGGCGCGTTTGAAAAATGTGTCGGAGGCACGGCTTGACCTTACACCGAACACTATCTCATATCCTTCACGGAATTTTTTCACCATCTCCACCATTGCCTCGGGGTCGTCCTGAAGGTCGGCATCAATGGAGATGGCTGCATCGCACCTTCCCCTCACGGTCATCAGCCCGGCAAGGAGCGCGTACTGATGACCACGGTTATGGGTAAGGGATATGCCTTTGACTCGTGAGTCCTCTTCATGAAGACATTTTATTATGTCCCATGTGCGGTCCTTTGATCCGTCATTGCAGCACAGAATGAAACTGTCTGAGGTGATGAGACCGTCAGACGTCATTTTATCAAGAACTTCAAACAGCTTCTTGACTGATAGCGGCAGTGCTTCCTCTTCGTTGTAGCACGGCACCACTATAGCGATTTTCACGGGCAGCATATTGACGAATCGTTTGAGTAGGCTTAATAGTTGCGGGCGAAGAGCACTCTCTGTTTCGAAGGCTTGCCGGTAACCATGCAGACGCCGGGAGTGGTGTCACCCTCCAGAGGTATGCAACGGATGGTAGCTTTGGTCTCTTCCTTGATTTTCTCTTCTGTCTCGGGGGTGCCGTCCCAATGTGCGAGGATAAATCCGCCCTTTTCAATCTCCTGCTTGAACTCATCGTAGGTTTCGACAGTGCGGGTCATGGACTCACGGCGCTCCAGAGCCTTGCGATAGATGTTGTCTTGAATATCTTCCAGCAGGTTCTGACACAGGTCAACGATGCCTTCCAGGGGCTCAACCTGTTTTTCGAGTGTGTCGCGGCGCATTACTTCGACAGTGCCGTTCTCGATGTCGCGCGCACCGATTGCGAGACGTACGGGTACGCCCTTCAGCTCATAGTCGGCGAATTTGAAGCCGGGACGCTTGTTGTCAGCGTTGTCGTACTTCACTGAGATACCGCGCTTGCGCAGTTCGTCAACGATGGGTTCCACGGTAGCGTTGATATGCTCAAGCTGCTCATCATTCTTGAATATGGGAATGATGACAACCTGTATGGGAGCAAGGTGGGGAGGCAGTACGAGGCCGTTGTCGTCGGAGTGGCTCATTATGAGGGCGCCCATAAGGCGGGTGGATACGCCCCATGAGTTGGCCCATACGTATTCGGGCTTGTTCTCCTTGTTTACGAAAGTCACGTCAAAGGCCTTGGCAAAGTTCTGGCCGAGGTTGTGTGATGTACCGCTCTGGAGAGCCTTGCCATCCTGCATGAGTGCTTCGATGGTGTAGGTGTTCACGGCACCTGCGAAACGTTCATTTGCGCTCTTCACACCCTTGATTACGGGCATGGCCATATATTTTTCAGCGAAGTCAGCGTAGATATTGATCATCTCCACTGTGCGCGCTTCACTCTCTTCAGCGGTGGCATGTGCGCAGTGGCCTTCCTGGGAGTGTCTGCATTTCCGTTAGGATCATTGGAAGTCCAAGGAGAATATC
>CAZNBC010000249.1:0-2864 GCA_964571125.1 uncultured Bacteroides sp. | reverse complement strand
GCCACACCAAACACCGAGCACAACGATATTGGCCGCAAGTTGAGCATACAAGTAAATCCGCGAGGAGACAAACAGCGGCAGTATGCACGCACAGAGTATTACGGCGAGCGCAACCCACTGTTTCAATGGCATAGTCCCGGAGGTATTGGACGCTTCATCGGCTTTGAGATAGAAGTCGGCGGCAGCATTCACGTTGGCGATTATGGCGTCGGAGGAATAGGTGGCGCCTGAAATGGCATCAACCTTCATCTCGCGTACCTGACTGATTTTCTTGCCTGTCCATTGTCCAAACAGGGCTTCGGCCTTGCTGAAAAATCCCGGCGATTCGCTGTTAGGCAGGGGAGTGATGTCGCTGATAACCCCCGAGGCATTGACGGTGACATCAAGCGGCACGCGTCCGCCATACCCCGTATAATCGGTGAGATTGCGGGTATGGATGATGATTGAGCCATTGTCAAGCACGCTGACGGTGTCTGATTCAGCCATCATGGGTGAGCTTGCAGTTTGGGAATAGTTAACGCCGAATAAGCTTTTGTGAACGCACAGGGCAGCTGCGCACATCATCAACAGGCAGCAGACCAGGCTGATGATTCTATAAGATAAGCCGGAATTCTTCATACTTGAGCGGACTGTCATGAGGGATTGGAAGAGGTGTCGGATGAAGTATCGGAGGATGAATCCGAGGTGGAATTGTCTCGGGTGAGACGGTTGGTAAGGAATACGGTGAATACCGGGAAAAGTATCAGGCCGCAGGCTGAGAGGACTACCGAGATAACCATCCCCGCCGGAGTCACGGGATTGATGTTCGAGCCGGTTGTCGTCAAAGCCATTATGCAGAACCACAGCGAGTCCCAATAGCTTTTGACTCCCGGGTTAAGATAGTGCTCGTCAACAAAGAACAGGAGGCTGCAGAAGTATAGAATCGTGACTACCAGAATGATATAGACGCTGAAAAGACTCTGCACCCAGTTCTTGGATATACTGCCGCTCACTATGGCCAGCACGTAGGCAGCACGTAACATGGGGAGGAAGCGCAGTACGTAGGAAACCTCGCCGCTCAGTTGTATGCCGTAGTGTGACACGATGTTGAGGTACGGAATACATATCAGCAGAAAGAAGAGATGGCCCACGAAGTAGTGCCACTTGCGGGGCGCTACCAGGCTTTCACATACCACGTCGATGATAAACACCAGACATGCCCAGAACTGTATGCGCAGATACCTCGGGTCAGCAATGAAAGATACGTTGCGCAGGGTGTCATAGGTGATGTACACAATCATCAGGGCCGCAAATACTATCACTATAAGGTGAAGCAACAGTATGAGCCGCGATGCAAGGCGCGATTTGTGGGACTCGGGTGCAGGAGTGGCGGGAGTAGCTGCGCTCATGACATCAGATTACTTCCTCATTGGAGGCAAGGCGTTGGCGTACGACCTCATACATAAGCACACCGGCGGCTACCGACACGTTGAGCGAACCGATATTGCCGAACATAGGTATGGAGACGAAAAGGTCACATTCTCTGAGCACTTCGGGTGAGATACCGACATCCTCCGCACCCATCACGAGGGCCACGGGCACCGAATAGTCGGCACAGGTATAGTTAATGTCGGCCTTCTCGGATACGGCCACTACGCGATAGCCGTTGTCCTTGAGGAAACGCACGGCGGAGAGGGTGTTGCGCTCGCGGCATACGGGAATATAGTTGAGCGCGCCGGCCGATGTCTTCACGGCGTCGCCGCCTACACCGACACTACCTCGTTCGGGAATGACTATGGCGTCTACTCCGGCACACTCGCATGTACGGGCTATGGCACCGAAATTGCGCACATCGGTGATGCCGTCAAGCGCCACTACGAACGGCACACGTCCTGCCTCGTATAGCTCGGGAACCACATGCTCGAGCCTGTGGTAGGTTACGGCCGACAGCAGAGCCACCACTCCTTGATGATTCTTGCGGGTGAAGCGGTTGAGCTTTTCCATAGGCACGCGCTGCATCAATACATGATAGCGGCGGGCTGTCTCTACGAGCTGATTGGCCAGTTCGCCCTGGAGGTCTTTCTTGATGTATATTTTATCAATATCCCGGCCGGCCTCAATGGCTTCGATTACAGGGCGCAGTCCGAAAATATAGTCTGATTTTTCCATATATGTTGTCTGATTTTAAGCGATAGGATTCTTAGGGTCATTTGCGCCATCAAGCAGCGTGCGCGCGGCTGCCAGCGACGTGGGGTCCGACGGATTGCCCGACAGCATCAGCGCTATCTCCTCGACACGTTGTGAGGGATTAAGCTCGGTTATACGGGTGTGGGTCGAGGTATCGTCATCCTCTTTATACACCTTGAAGTGACTCGCACCCTTCGCCGCGACCTGTGGCAGGTGGGTGATGGCGATAACCTGAATTGAGTCGGCAATCTCGGCCATCATCAGGCCCATACGGTTGGCTACATCGCCCGATACTCCGGTGTCCACCTCGTCAAATATTATGGAGGGAAGTGACATCCGATGGGCCAGTATAGCTTTGAGCGACAGCATGAGGCGCGAAATTTCACCGCCGGAGGCGGAGTTGCCCACCGGCATCAGCGGCTGATTCTTATTGAAAGCGAATGTGAAGTCTATGGCGTCACAGCCTGTCGAGGACATATCGGCCGGGCTAACCTTTATCTCACATCGCAGATTCTTCATGCCCAATGGTGTGGCACGTGTTATGATTTGTTCCTCCAGGCCCTTGGCAGCCTCCTTTCGGGCCGCTGTAAGTTCCTGAGCGGCCTCCTTGGCCAAAGCCATTGCCCGCCGTGCATCCTTTTCGAGGTCGGCGAGGGTAAAGTCCGGAGCGGGGATGGCGTTGGGGTCGGGAGTGGGCT
>CAZNBC010000248.1:0-2864 GCA_964571125.1 uncultured Bacteroides sp. | reverse complement strand
GAGCAGAGCGATGAAAAGCGATGCAGCGGGCCGTAGGAGCGAATGTTGGAGTTGCTGAAAGGGTTCTGATAAATATTTGATTTTTAAGATATAAGAAATGTGGGTTTTCTCTTGTGGGACCACGGCGGCTTACATGACGACGGCATTTAGGTGAGTATTGAGGGTGGGAGGATGTAAAAGAATGTTAAAAAGGAGGGAGGGAATGGAGGGGCTTAGCGCGAGTTGTTGTAACTTTAGACTTTAGAACATATCGTTGTAGCTTTAGACTTTCAACGGATTGTTGTAACTTTAAACTTTCGAAATAAATTTCACCCGCTAACTCCGTCTATGGAAGGACTCGTCATAAGAAATACAGGTAGTCACTATGTGGTAGCCACGAAGGATGGCCGCGAAATACCGGCGAAAATCAAAGGTAATTTCCGCATACGCAATATCCGCACCACCAACCCGGTGGCTGTGGGCGACCACGTAACCGTGCTTGACAATCCTGACGGAACGGCCTACATCACTGCCATCACTCCGCGACGCAATTATATAATACGTAAGGCGAGCAACCTCTCGAAGGAGGCGCACATCATTGCCGCTAACATTGACCAGGCGTGCCTCATCGTGACGCTGAAGCATCCTACGACTTCCACGACTTTTATCGACCGTTTTCTGGCAACAGCGGAGGCTTACCAGGTGCCGGCGATAATCGTGATAAACAAGACGGACCTGCTTGACGGTGATGACGACCGCGAGCTGCTTGACGCGGTGACCTATCTCTATCGCTCTATCGGTTACACGGTGCTGCATGTATCGGCCAAGAGCGGCGACGGACTCGACGGACTTAAGGAGGTGCTTGTTGACAAAATCACCCTCCTGTCGGGCAATTCGGGCGTAGGCAAGTCATCGCTTATCAATCAGCTGATTCCCTCGCTTGAGCTGCGCACGGCACAGATATCCGAATCGCACGATACAGGCATGCACACCACCACGTTCTCGGAGATGTATCCCCTCCCCGGCACTGACCACGGGTATATCATTGACACCCCGGGGGTGAAGGGATTTGGCACTGTGGACTTCGACAAGTACGAGGCTTCGCATTATTTCCCGGAGATATTCGAGATAGCGCAGGAATGCCGTTACGGTAACTGCACGCACACCCATGAGCCGGGATGCGCCGTTTTAGCCGCCCTTGAGGAGTCGCGCATTGCCCAGAGCCGCTACAACTCCTACCTCAGCATACTTGAGGACTCGGACGAGAACAAGTACCGCAAGCCACAGTAGACCCCGGTCATCAGAAATTGTATGCCACGCCGAATTCCATGCCCTGAGGAGTCGGACGGTAGGATATGCCCTTGAGATGAGCCTTCAATCTCTTGTCGGGCACGATGTAGCCGATGGCCTCATTGACGGGGTCAAGAAGGAAAGCGGCGGCATGGCCTATGACCTTTGAGCCGAGCACACGGTAGTCGCGGTCGACAATCATTCTCTTGAGCTTGTAGAAGCCCTCGCCGAAGAGCGCGCCGACAACAGGCGTTATCACTATGTCCTGCACGGAGGGTTCCTCCATAAATGCCTCCACGCCATATTCCCAGAAGATAGTGGAGATACAGAAAGAGTAGAGAAATGACCCCCACACGTTAAATCCGCATGAGCGCGCACCCATATAATATGCGGCTCCGGCATAGGGATGGAGAATGTAGTTGAAGATGAATTTGTCGTGGTCCCACACGGGGCCTTCCTTGACGTGGTTGACCCACCGCTGACCCATGGGCACCTCCTTAATGGCTATTCGGCTCCATGCCGTAGCGTTCTGAGGGAGAAGTTTCAGCACCACCAACGCCGTAGCGCCACCGAACATGAGGGTGCCGGTGTTAATCCACAGGCGTCGCCAGTCAGGCACGCTCAGTGTCGGGCTGTAAGGCAGAGAGTAAATGCTACGGTCTTTGAGCACATTTTTAACGGAGTTTGCGGTAAGACCGGACTTGGAAAAGGACGTTTCCGGCATCGCGGGCACGACAATTTCCACCGGAGCTGTAACATCAGCCCCGAAGGCATACCCCTCAATGGGAGCCTTATATATATCTTTTTCGGTCTCTGTAACAAGTTCTGTCTCCGTGACATCGACAGTGACAGTTTCCTCTGCCGCCAGACCGACAGCAGATAAAGCGCTAAGAGACAGCACGATGAAGTGACGAATGAAGTTGAAGCGTGAGGTGGTCATAAAAATAAATTTACAAAAGTCTTTCATTTATGTAACAATCGTGTTACATTTTGGGTTGTATAAGTATAACAAAACTTTTACACCCCATCACATGAAGCTGAAATTCACCACATCCACCCTGCTGTTAGCCACTATTATGATGGCGGTGACATCTATGCGCATAAGTGCCGAGACACTTTCATCCGATTCAATCATAGAGAATTACACGACCGTACCCATGGACACTGTCATGGAAGAGGTCGAAGAGATAGAGGTGACCGAAAAGGCCGACAGCGCCTCGGGAAACTTCATTTCAAAGATTATCCGCTATTTTTCGGAATCAAACAAGCCGAAGGAGGCCAAGAAGATTGACTTCAGTATAATAGGCGGCCCCCACTACAGCTCCGACACGAAGTTCGGACTGGGCATAGTTGCCGCAGCAAACTATAGAGTGGACCACACCGATACGCTCACTACCCCCTCGTTCGTAGGGCTGTACGGCGACATCACCACTTCGGGCAGCTGGATGCTGGGCATCAAGGGCGCCCATATCTTCCCCCACGACACCCGCAGAATAGACTATGCCGTGACTACCTCTATGGAGCCGAGCGACTTCTGGGGCATAGGCTACAAGTCGGGCAGTCGCAACGCCGACAAGACTAAGTATAGGGACTTC
>CAZNBC010000247.1:0-2900 GCA_964571125.1 uncultured Bacteroides sp. | reverse complement strand
CTGGAACATCGCCTCTCCACCATAATGGCCAACGACTGACCTCTACACACCCGCATACCACGTAAAAATGACGCAAATAGACTATACTCACGAGTATTACCTCACTGCCGCGCAATGCAACGCGCAGCAGGAGCTCCCCGTACCATCGCTCATACGCCACATCATTGACGTAGCCACAGCCCATGCCAACCTCATCGGAGTAGGTGCGGTGCGTCTGGCCGAGGATGACAACACGTGGGTACTCTCGCGCATATCTATCGTGATGGACAGCTATCCGCGCATGCACAGCAAGTACTCCATCACCACGTGGATAGAGTCGTTTGCCCGCTTCTTCAGCGAGCGCAATTTCGTGATACGTGATGAGGATGGTAAAGCGTTGGGCTATGCACGTACCGTATGGGTGTGCATCAACCGCACTACCCGCCGCCCGGCCGACATAAGCGCCATTGCCTCCGGAGTGACCAAAGACCCCGAAAGGCCGTGCCCAATTCCACCCATCGGCAAACTCCACGCTCCACAGAGCTTTGACACGAGGAGGGAATACACATTCAGGGTGTGCGACATAGATTTCAACCACCATGTAAATGCGGTGGTCTACACATCGTTAATGGTCAATCAGCTTACTCTTGACACCCTTGACCGCAACCTGATTCGCGGCTTCGACATAAGCTATCAGCATGAGGCATACTTCGACGAAACCGTCACAATCACCTCACTTACTGAAGACGGTGACGGGTATCAGACTCTGACCGGGGCTATCATACGTGACACCACCCCCTGTGTGCTTTCACGAATCACCCTCGCTCCACGCTGAGGTTTCCGCTCAGTTTCCGCTGAGGTTTAAAGAGGGGTAAATGCGGTCAGTAGCGCCGATAGAGCGGGCTATGTAGTCGCCGGCGGCTTTTCCTGCACGGGCCAAGGCCTCGTCATCGGTAACAAGCCGGTCAAACTTCTCCTGCAGTGTGTCACGGTCGGTGACCTCGAAACCACCTCCACAATCAATCAGGTCGGTAGCTTCCTTGAATTTCGCATGGCGCGGGCCGAACACCACGGGGATGCCGTATACGGCCGCCTCATTGATGTTATGAATACCGTGGCCGAATCCGCCTCCGATATATGCCACATCGCCATAACGGTAGAGGCTCGAGAGCTTGCCGAAAGAATCGACTATTATACAACGCAGTCCCTTAGCGTCGGGGTGTTTCTCGTATTGCGACAGCAGCATGGTGTCGCCGGGCGTCACTGTGAGGTTCTTTACCAACGCTTCAAGACGCGCGGAGTCAAATTCGTGGGGTGCAATGATGCTGCACACGTCGGTATGTTGACGCAACCAGGGGATATAAAGCTGCTCATCGGCCTCCCAACTGCTGCCGAAGACTATACATTTACGTCCTGCGGCGAAACTGTCCATCCCTGCAATACTGCGTGTTGAGCGCATGATGTCGGTCACGCGGTCAAAGCGTGTGTCACCGGCCACCTCCACATTGGTCACTCCTATTCCTTCGAGCAGCCGGCGCGATGCTTCGTCCTGCACGAACAGGCGGTCGAAACATCCGAGCATGTCGCGGAACATACCGCCCCACCACCGGAAAAACGACTGGCCGGGACGGAATATGGCGGAAATCAAGTAGGTAGGCACTCCGGCCCGCTTCAGGGCGGTAAGATAGTTGCCCCAGAACTCATACTTGACGAATATGGCCGCTACGGGACGCAGTGTCTCCACCCATCGGCGTGCATTGCCGGGGGTGTCGAACGGCAGATAGCAAATGATGTCGGCCCCGGGATAATTCTTTCTAACTTCGTAGCCCGAGGGGGAGAAGAACGTGAGCACTATACCTAATTCGGGGTGCTCGCGCCTGAGCTTTTCAAGCAGCGGTCGCCCCTGCTCGAACTCGCCCAATGAGGCCACATGCATCCACACATAACGCCTGCCCGGCTCAAGGCTCTCGGCAAGATGAGCGAAAGTCCGTGACTGCCCGTCAAGCATGAGGGCAGCCTTGCGGTTGCGCAATGACACAAGTTTCGCACCCATGCGGTAAAGGCTTATGCCGGAGTTATAAAGCGGATTCATTCTAAAGCGTATGTGTGAAGGGAAGAACGGTCGGGGAAAGGTCAGGCCTCGGGATGTATGCGGTCAATACCGGCTTTGATGCGCCTGACGGTCTCGTCACAGCCCATCAGCTCGGTGATATCAAACATGTGGGGTCCCTTGCACTCGCCCACTACAGTGAGGCGGAATGCGTTCATCACATTACCTAAGTGATAACCCTTGTCGGCAATCCAGCCAAGCACCACAGGCTCGGCGTCGGCACTCTTGAAGCTCTCAAGCCTCTCGAGCACCTCGCAAAGCTCGCCCATGATACGGGGCATCTCTTCGCTCCAGCGCTTCTTCACGGCCTTGGGGTCGTAGGTTTCGGGGGCCTTGAAGAAGAATCCCGCATGGTCCCACAGGTCCTTCACAAAGTTGATACGGCTCTTGACCATACCTACGGCGCGGGCTATATACTCGTCAGAGAAGGCTTCGGGGTCTACGCCATGCTCGCGCATAACGGGCTTGAACAGCTCGGCGAGCTCACTGTCGGGTATTTCCTGAAGGTATTTGTGGTTAAACCACTTGCCTTTCTCGTAGTCAAACTTGGCTCCCGAACGCGAGCAGTGGTCGAACGAGAAACGACGAATCAGCTCATCCATGTTCATTATCTCGGTGTCGTCGCCGGGATTCCAGCCCAAAAGGGCCAGGAAGTTGATGACAGCCTCGGGGAGATAACCCGATTCACGATAGCCGCTGGAGGTCTCTCCGCTCTTGGGGTCCTTCCACAGGAGGGGGAAGACGGGGAAGCCCAGACGGTCGCCGTCGCGCTTGCTCAGCTTGCCCTTGCCGTCAGGCTTGAGCAGCAGGG
>CAZNBC010000246.1:0-2904 GCA_964571125.1 uncultured Bacteroides sp. | reverse complement strand
GGATGGGCTCGTCGCCGAAGCGGAGGTGTGAGCAGGTGAAGCCGCCTGACTTCTTTGAGTCGTAGGCGAAGTATGCCTGACAGTATTTATTGGTGTTGTCACCGATAATCTTCACGGAGTTCTTGTTGGCACCTACAGTACCGTCGGCGCCGAGGCCGTAGAACTTGGCTTCGAAGGTTGACTCGCCTGAGAGAGCGATTTCCTGTACCGGGGGCAGTGAGGTGAAGGTCACGTCGTCGACGATGCCCACGGTGAAGTGGTTCTTGGGTTCGGGAAGCGCGAGGTTGTCGAACACAGAGATGATCTGTGCGGGGGTGGTGTCCTTTGAGGCCAGACCGTAGCGGCCACATACGAGCTGGGGAGCGTCGGCCATGCCGTTGTAGATTTCAGCTACGTCGAGGTAGAGGGGTTCGCCGTTGGCGCCGGGTTCCTTGGTGCGGTCGAGCACGGCCACCTTCTTGGCGGTCTTGGGCACTGCGGCAAGGAAGTGCTTGGCTGAGAAGGGACGGTAGAGGTGTACTGATACCAGACCTACCTTCTGGCCCTGCTTCATGAGGTGGTCGATAGCCTCCTGAGCGGCCTGGGTGACAGAACCCATGGCGATGATTACGCGGTCGGCTTCGGGGTGACCGTAGTAGTTGAAGAGACCGTACTTGCGGCCGGTGATTTCGCTGATGTGGTTCATGTATTCCTCTACGATTTCGGGTACGGCTTCGTAGTAGGAGTTGCATGATTCGCGGTGCTGGAAGAACACGTCGCTGTTCTCGGCCATACCGCGGGCTACGGGAGCGTCGGGGGTGAGGGCGCGGCGGCGGAATTCGGCGAGAGCCTCACGGTCAAGCAGGGGAGCGAGGTCTTCCTGCTCTACCACTTCGATCTTCTGAATCTCATGAGAGGTGCGGAAACCGTCGAAGAAGTTGATGAAGGGCACGCGGCTGCGGATAGTGGAGAGGTGGGCTACGCCGGCGAGGTCCATCACTTCCTGCACGCTGCCTTCGGCGAGCATGGCGAAACCGGTCTGACGGCATGCCATTACGTCCTGGTGGTCACCGAAGATAGAGAGTGCGTGTGAGGCAATGGTACGGGCCGATACGTGGAACACGCTGGGGAGGAGCTCGCCTGCGATCTTGTACATGTTGGGGATCATCAGGAGGAGACCCTGTGAGGCTGTGTAGGTGGTGGTGAGTGCACCGGCCTGAAGTGAGCCGTGAACGGCACCTGCAGCACCGCCTTCAGACTGCATTTCCTGTACGAGAACTGTTTCGCCGAAGATGTTCTTACGGCCTGCAGCGGCCCATTCGTCGACGTACTCAGCCATTGTTGACGAGGGAGTGATGGGGTAGATTGCAGCCACCTCGGTAAACATGTACGAGATGTGGGCGGCAGCCTGGTTGCCATCACAAGTCAAGAATTTCTTTTCCTTGCTCATAAGATTGGTGTGATATCTATTTGGATATTGATTGAGTTAGCGTAATTTGGCGTTACGGCATAACGTGCTGCAAAGTTAACGAAAAAATGCCAAAGCCTAAATAAAAATTCAGTGTGTTGATGTGTCGCACCTCAGTGGTGAAAAGAGGTTGTGAAGAGAGGTCGAGTGAATTCAAAAATCCCTCATCAGGAAATCGCGCAGATGAATGTGATTGATGCCGGGATATTCTTTCAGCGGACCGGGGATATCCTCCATGGTCACGACATATTTCGGGTAATCGTCTCTGATGGCCTGAAGATTGCCGAATTCCCGGGTGATGGTTGTCTGTCCCGAGAGTTTGTAGGCAACCTGGAAATAGATTATCTGATTGCCTTTTTTTGCCACGAAGTCAATCTCGCCGGAAGGTAGGACACCAACGTAAACGTCAAAGTTCTGAATAAGAAGGTGGTTGCGCACGACATTCTCCATTATCTTTTCTATACTTCCGAATACTTCGGGCATTTCGTTGGTTATGCTGCTCCGCAGTCCGTGGTCGCTGAAGTAATACTTTTCTATCAACTCGAAGATGCGTTTTCCGTGGATATCGTACCGCGACACCGGGTCTATGATAAGGGCGTTGGATATGGCCTTTATATATTTCGTAGCGATGTCATTGGTGACCTTGGTGCCTTGGGCTTTAAGGTATTTCACTATGCTGTTGACCGATACAAGTTGTCCGGCATTGTCGGCGAGAAAGAGCAGGAGGTTTTCGAGGAACTTGAAATTACGGATTTGTTCACGTGCCACAATATCCTTCAGCACGATTGTGTTGCACACCCCCTGAAGATAAGCCTTGATTTCCGGAATCTCATCAAACTTGTAGTTGGCAAGTCCCGGCATTCCCCCGAATTGAAGATATTTTATCAGGGATTCATGACTGTCCGTGAGATTATGGAAAGTAAGAAACTCCCTGTAACTGAGACTCATCACTGGAATCTCAATATATCGGCCCGAAAACTTTGTAGCAATTTCCGATGAAAACATGTATGCGTTGCTTCCGGTGACGATTATCTGGCAGCGGTCTTCGGCATAAAGGCTTCGCAATGCTATCTCGTAACCTTCAATATCCTGCACCTCGTCAATGAGAAGATAGTTGTCAGCACCGGTCGGTAACTTCTCCACAGCATGAGCATAGAGATCGTCAGATGTCTTTATGAAGTTGTAGCTGTCAAAATCTTTGTCAATGAACAGCACATTAGCATCCGGTTTGTTTTGAGACAGCCAGTGTGCTATGGATTTAAGGAGAAAACTCTTGCCCACACGTCTTTGTCCTACCAAAACGAGAATCATGCCCCGATTAAGTTGTCGGGTAATACGGTTGATATAAATAGGTCGTTCGATAATCTTCATGTCCTGCTCATTGAATTTTACGGCACAAAGTTACCGGTTATAGTCGAAAGAATCAATGAAAATGGCAAAAGTTTCGAGTATACCCG
>CAZNBC010000245.1:0-2921 GCA_964571125.1 uncultured Bacteroides sp. | reverse complement strand
GACAACCACCTGACCCTCACCACCATGATTGTCGTCGGCGAGGCCATTGACAACCGTCAGGGCACATCGCGTCTCTACGACGCAGGATTCACCCATCTGTTCCGCACTGCCACCAAACCCACAATTTCCGGTCAGGAGGACAACGCAAAGGAATAGCGATGTCAACAAAGTCCGTACTCATACTCGGAGGCACCACTGAAGGCCGCAAGGCTGCCGGCGTGATTGACACAGCCGGTTCACCATTCTTTTATTCCACAAAAGAGGGTGAACTGAATATTGACATGTTTCACGGACAGCTGCTGAGAGGGGCCATGACTGAGGACGATATGGCCCGACTGTGTACGACTGAAAACGTTGGCGCCATTATTGATGCCGCACACCCCTTTGCATCCACTCTCCACGCCACGGCCCGTAAAGTCTCCGAGCGCTTGGACATTCCGGTAATCCGCTACGAAAGAATGTATCCCGAGGCACGCCATCAGGCAAAAGTCGAGTGGTGCGCATCCTACGACACTATTCCGGCCCGACTTGCCGCCTCAGGAATAAAACGTCTACTGGTACTTACCGGTGTGCAATCAATCGCCCGACTGTCACAGCCGCTTAAGCACCAAGGAATTGACACCTATTTCCGCATACTCTCCCGTCAATCCTCTATCACCAAAGCCCGTGAGGGAGGAGTACCGGAAGACAGAATCCTGTTTTATGAAGATGGTGGAGATGACGCAGAGGTGTTCGCTACCGTTCGCCCTGATGCCATTCTCCTGAAAGAAAGCGGAGAATCCGGCGGATTTGCACAGAAAGTCGACCTTGCCGTCGAAGCCGGAATCAGGGTCTTCGCCCTTCATCGGCCGCATATCCCCGACAGCTTCATTACCGTCAACGGTGATTATGGCTTACGCCTTGAACTCGAACGACTCTTACCTGACTTTTTCCCGCTACATATCGGACTGACCACCGGCACCTGCGCCACGGCTGCCTCCAAAGGCGCCGCGCTCCATGCTGCCGGTCAGCTTTGCGAAGGCACTCATCTCCTACCCCTAACCCTGCCAAACGGCGAAACCGTCAAGGCAGAGGTAACCGTTGGCAAAGACTACACCTCGGTAATCAAACATGCCGGCTCCGACCCCGATGTCACCGACGGCATGGAGATAAGGGCCTCCGTGCAATTCGACTCTACCGACACGGATACTGTTCCGTCCGTTATCATCGAGGGCGGCAAGGGCATCGGCCGCGTCACCTTACCGGGCCTGGGCATACCCGTCGGCGAGGCTGCCATCAATGCCGTTCCGAGGCGAATGATAGAAGAAAACCTCAAGCCCCTTGTTGATTGTCCTGTTCGTGTCACACTCTCAGTGCCCGACGGAGAAGAAATCGCCCGACGCACATTCAATCCCCGCCTTGGCATCACGGGGGGAATATCCATCATAGGGACCTCCGGCATCGTGCAACCCTTCTCATCCGAGGCATTCCTCAGCTCCATCCGGAAATCCATCTCCGTTGCGCTCGCTACCGGCACCGATACCGTCGTGCTCAATTCAGGCGCGCGAAGTGAGAAAGCGGTCATGAGTACGCTACCCGAGCTCCCCGCACAGTGCTTTATCCACTACGGCAACTCTATCGGTGACGCCCTCAACCTCTGCCGCGAGATGCACGTGCCGCATATCGTCATGGGCGTCATGATTGGTAAGGCAATAAAACTGGCTGAAGGCCACCTCTACACCCACTCCCACACCGTCACCATGGACAAGTCATTTATTGCCAAGGTCCTTCGCCAATCGGGAGTGTCGCAGGAGGTTGTACGCCGCGCTGACACACTCAATCTTGCCCGCGAACTTCTCGGTCTGCTCCACGGAGAAGAGCTGCACCGCTTCGCTCACACTGTTCTTAAACTGTGCCACGGAGTCTGTGCCACGCTTGTTCCCGATGCCACGCTTAAGATGTTGTTCATCAACGATAACCTCAACATAATCGCCACATACATGTAATCCTCGACCCGGTTATGACACAAATTCATCTCATTACAGGCGGAATCCGATCAGGTAAAAGCGAGTATGCAGAGCAACTGACGCTTGACGATGCCTCACGAAAGGGTGTACGCCCTCTGTATATCGCCACCGCAAAGGTCTATGACGAAGCCATGCGCCAACGTGTCGCACTGCATCAGAGACGCCGGGCCGACCGATGGGACCTCGTGGAGGAGTCAACCGACCCTGCAAGAACCGACCTCTCGGGCAGAATCATCTTGCTTGACTGCCTGACCCTGTGGCTCACCAATATCTTTTTCGAAAATGACGAGGATATAACTAAGAGTATCGGTCTCTTTAAAGAGAATTTCCTACGCCTGCTTGATACCGGAGCCGATGCCATCTATATCGTCACCAACGAGATAGGCTTTGGAGGAGTACCGGCCAACGCCGTACAGAGAAAATTTGCCGACCTTCAGGGATGGGCTAATCAGATTGTGGCACGTGAGGCTCACTCCGTCACGATGATGATCAGCGGACTCCCCCTTAAAGTCAAGTAACTGTAACTCATCTCAATATAAATGCCATACGGATATGAAGAAATTTAATATAACTCGTCCCGATCAAGCGATTCGGGAGGCTCTTGTTGACAAGATTAATAACCTCACCAAACCTAAAGGTTCGTTAGGGCGGTTAGAGGAGATTGCCCTCCGTGTGGGACTTATCCAACAGAGCCTCACTCCGCGTTTATCCCACCCGCAGAATGTCATTTTCGCGGCCGATCATGGTATAGTTGAGGAGAACGTAAGTGTCTCCCCGAAGGGAGTGACATGGCAACAGTGCATTCACTTCCCCAAAGGAGGGGCGGGCATAAGCTTCCTCTGTCGCCAACACGGCTTCACCCTCAAGGTGGTGGATGCGGGTGTCGACTTTGACTTCGGTGGTAACCCCGACATC
>CAZNBC010000244.1:0-2928 GCA_964571125.1 uncultured Bacteroides sp. | reverse complement strand
ATGAAGGAGAAGGATATGGCCCTGCGCATCTATTCGGTGCTTACCGACCGCTTCAAGGAGAAGCCCGGCGGAATATCCAACTACATAGATACCCCGAAGGAAAACGGCTATCAGAGTTTCCACGTGAAGTTGCTTGCCGACTTCGGACGATGGCAGGAGGTGCACATCAGCAGCGAGCGTATGATACTTGACTCCCGGTTGGGTTGTCTTGCCGAACGCACAGAGGACAATATCTCGCGCTGGATAGATAAATTCCGCAACGTGTTGCGCGACATTTCCGCACAGGAGCGTAACGACGGCTCAAACTTCATAGAAAACGTTGTGTCGTCATTTTACAACGATGACATCATGACGTTCACTCCGCAGGGCAAGCCGGTGATACTTCCGCAGAAAGCTACCGTGCTTGACTTCGCTTATGAGGTCGACAGATCATTGGGCGAGCGTGCCAAATATGCACGTGTAAACGGATTCCTCACATCGCTCAAGGCCCCTTTGCGTCGCGGTGACGTGGTGGAAGTGTTCACATGGATGGGCTGTCACCCCAAGGAAGACTGGCTTGACGCCGTAGTGACGTATAAGGCCAAGAAGGCTATCCGCAGCTATCTTGCCGCACTTCCTAAGCCGAAGTACAATCGCTGCGATAAGTGCGCTCCGATTCCCGGTGAGGAGGTAATCGGATTCCGCGAGGCCGACGGGAAAATCACCATACATAAGCGAGACTGTCCTATTGCCGTGAGGCTCGCCTCACAGCAGGGAGATGATATAGTATCGGTAGATTTCGCCCCGGACCATACGCTGTATCCGGTGAGCATACTTGTCATAGCCATAGACCGATACCATCTGCTGATAGACCTCGTGGAGTGTATTACCAATCAACTCAATCTTTCGATTGACAGTATCACCACCACGACCACGGACTCCATCGTGAAGTGTACCATGACGTTTGCCGTACACTCATTTCAGGAATTACAGTCAATAATCTCCCATATCGCACGTATTCCTGCCGTTGACGAGGTAAAGAGGCTGAGCTAAGCGTATAAAGTTATGCGGCATTGACTATCAGCCATGCGGTGTAACCGATATAGGCTGCTACCATTATTATGCCCTCGCCGCGTGTGATAGTGCGCTTTTTTATCAGCCATCCTGTCAGCCAGAAGAGTACTGCCGAGCCGGTCATGACCATTAGATCGATATTGGTGATTCCGCCCATAGTCAGAGGGTGGATTGTGGCTGACACGCCCAGCACAAGGAAAATGTTGAACAGGAAGCTGCCGATGACGTTACCGACGGCAATACCGGTCTGTCCCTTGACGGCTGCTACAAGTGAGGTTGCAAGTTCAGGTAAGGATGTGCCGAGAGCCACTATGGTAAGGCCTATCACAGCATCGCTGACATTGAGCGAAGAAGCTATGGCTGAAGCGTTGTCAACAAACAGTTCGCCACCCCATATGAGTGCCGCAAGTCCTCCGACGACGAATAACACAGACTTGACAGTGCTCCGTGAAGTCTTCGTGACCTCCCCTTTGTCAGTATTCGTAGAAACTGTGGAGTCAGAAACTTCCTTGGCTATTGACGCGGTATAACGCATGAATATCAGGAAGAAAAGCAGCAGCAGGATGCCATCGGAGCGCGTAATTGAGTTGTCAGGTTGATTGTTAAGTAGTACTCCATTGGCACACGCAAGCATGGCTATTGACGACAGCACCATGAGCGGAATTTCATTGGTCATGATGGATTTTTCAACCTTGACGGGGCGTACAATCGCTACGCAACCCACGATGCCGAGGATGTTGAAAATGTTGCTGCCCACCACATTGCCTATAGCCAAGCCGGCATTATCCTTCATGGCCGACATCACACTGATAACCAGTTCGGGCGCGGAAGTTCCGAAGGCTACAATGGTCAGACCAACCACGAGTTCGGAGATACCCAATCGTTTGGCTATGGATGATGCGCCGTCAGTGAGGAAGTTGGCACCCGCAAGTATGAGTGCCAGTCCCAATAAAAGCAGTATGACTTGAAGGAACATAAATGTGGGGATAATGTCGGACGAATTACTCAATTATGATATTACTCCACGGAGATTTTACTCTGCGGGGCGGTATTCAACCGGCTCTTCCTGCAGGGATGAAGCACCCTCAGAAGCATCAAGAGCCGGGGCTTCTGCCTGCTCGGGCACCGTGTCGCGCTTAGGAGCCACATACTCGCCGCCCTGTCCGTGAGCCGAGTCGTAATCGTCAAGCAGACGCTTGAACTCATCTATCGCTCCGGGGAGATTCAGAGTTGAATCGGCCTCGTAGGTGCGCAGCATGAGCCGGCGTAGCTCGTCGCGGTGATTCGACATGACGATGTCATAGACATCGATGAACTTGCGCATGGTCTGAATGTCCTTGCGGCGTTCTCCGTTGGCTCTGGCGTCAAGATGGACTCTGTAGAATGTCGAGAGCACCGTGAGGGCCTGCTCGGGGGAAAGGTCATCGGCATACAATGCCATGCTGTCGGCAACGACTGACATTTTGCGTCCGTCGGTCGGTATGTTTGCGGAAGTCCCTTCGTGTGACACCACCACAATCTCCTCCCCCTCGGAGGAATCGTGTGAGGTTGAAGAACCGCAAGATGTGGCGAGAAGAGGCAAAGAGAGGATTATAAGATATGCGGGGGTAAATATTTTGGCCATAATCAAATAGGTTTTGCACAGCAAATTTACAAAATTTCTAAAGAATACGGGGCCGCGTCTTCAAAAGATGCGGCCCCGTGAAAAAGTTAAGGTATCTGTTTCTTATTCTTCGCTGTGTGAAGCGGCGTAGTCCTTGAGGAGCTTATCCTGTACATCGGAGGGAACGAGCTCGTAGCCGGCAAACTTCATGCTGAAGCTTGAGCGTCCGCCGGTGATGGAGCTGAGTGCTGTTGAGTAGCTTGACATCTCTT
>CAZNBC010000243.1:0-2933 GCA_964571125.1 uncultured Bacteroides sp. | reverse complement strand
TACTGGTGGTCAACGTTATGCGCCTCACAGGATTCACCAAGGCCCAGTATGCCCTGCGCCACCACGGAGGTTACCTTGGCACAGTGTCGCGCAATGACGCCTCAACCCTGTAATTATGCCGAAGATAGTGATATTGGGCGAGTGTGCCTATGACATTCACTTCGCCAACGGCGCTCCCGGCATGTCTCATCCCGGAGGACGGATGCTCAACGCTGCGGCCATACTTGGTCGTCAAGGCCGTCAGGTGACTTATGTGGGAGAGTGTGCACGCGATCGGGTAGGCGACCTCATCACCTCATTCCTCGCCTCGGCGGGAGTGAACACCTCATCAATTGACCGCTACACCGAGGGTGTCACCCCTCTCAATCTCTTCTTCGAGGCCGACGAGTCACATGAAGCACCGTCGGTCGTGCACTACAGAAAGTTTCCGGAGGAGAAATTTGATGTGGTATGGCCACGCATAGACTCGGGCGACGTAGTAGTGTTCGGCTCTGCCATGGCGCTTGCCCCCCGTGTGCGTCCCCAACTGTGCGAACTGCTCGGCTATGCACGTACGCGCGGAGCCGTTATCGTCTATCAGCCCGGCTTCCTTCCCGGACAGACTCCGCGTATTACCCACATGATGCCATACATACTTGAGAATCTCGAGACAGCCCATCTCGTGATAGGACGGGCCACTGATATGGCTACAATGTTCGGCAGCCGCGACGCCGCGCAGGTGTATGCCGACAAAATCTCCTTCTACTGCCCCGCATATCTCCACCTTGACACGGCGGCAGACCGTGCCGGGACAGTGACACTCGTAACACCGGGACAGACGCTCACCCGTGACGTGACTCCCGAGGCTTCCACACTGCAATGGCACTCGGCTGCGCTCGCCGCGCTCATCGCTGCCTTGTGCGACCAAAACGTCACCCCCGACATCCTTTCCAATCCTCCCGCCCTCCTTGCCGAAACGCTAATTTCAGCCGTCTCGGCTTCAAATAAATAATCTCCTACATGTCCGTTACCCAACAACCGTCATCACCCTCTTCAGTGACACCTACGATAGCACCCACCACAGCATCTATCGAACCGGTTTTCATACCTGTAACAGCTGACATAACCCCTCTGAAAGAACTTATCCATGGCGACATGCCTATGGCCGAACTGCGTCATATCGTAGCTGAAATGCCGTTTAATGCGGCCTACGACTTCATGCGTGCCGCCGCATGGCATCTCCACGAACAGGGACGTACCTCAGAAGCCATAGAGTATATCAGCGGACTGAGCGCACAGATTCAGCGCCACGGAAGCGACGAACAGGCCATGCGTGACATCCATGCCGCCCTGTTGCAGATACTCGTTGCACTGTATCTCATGGACGGAAGCCACGACGAGGCCATGCATACCGCCGCCACGGTGCTCACAATCCTTGCCTCTGAACCCAAACGCCGCGACGAACCGTTCCTGAGCGTATTGGCCGCCCTGCTCCACGACGTGGCCCTCATCCACAACAGCCGCGACGAATACAAGCAGGCCGAGCGCGAGATAGAGAAGAGCATGAAGATATTCGAACGCCTCGGACGCACCGACCCCGAGCGCTACGGCGCACCCCACACCATGGCCGTCAATACCGCTACGAGCGTCTATCGTTCGCGGGTAAAACAGGCCGAGGCCTTAGCCCACTATCAGGCTGCCACGGGGGCGTATCTCGAACAGATGAACGCCGGCACCGAAGAGGCCACCGACCGCCTCATCGACTCCCTGGCTACCGAGGGGCGCACGCTCATGAAGATGGGACGCTCACGCGAGGCAGTGCAGTACTTCACCCGTGCGCTGCGCTATCTCGGCAAACTCGAACCTGAACTGTCAATGCGCCAGTTGACCCTGTCGATTGACCTCGGCGAAGCTCTGATCAACGTCAAGACCACACGCGACAAGGGTATCCATCTGCTCAACACCATGCTGCACAAGGCCACCAAACTCCACGCCACGGAACAGCACCGCCGCATCGTAGATATACTCGTCAACGCCAAGAGCCGTAATCTTGACATACTCGGACTGTGGCACAAAGTATTCCCCAGATAAGGCCGTCTAACCCTCTCATCACATTTATTCCTGTAAATAATCACAAGCTACCATATAAGATATGTCAGAACATGCCCCCTCCACGCCTCTGCCCGTAGTAAAGGATGCACGTGTGGCCATAGTTCAGGCCGAATGGAACGGCCATATCACTGACCGACTCACCGAAGGCGCAGTAAAGTGCCTGCTCGAAAACAAGTTCACACGTGAGGATGTGGAAGTCTTCCTCGTACCCGGAGCTGTAGAACTCACCTTCGCAGCCTCACAGCTCATTGAAGCCAGCCGATTTGACGCTGTAATAGTGTTTGGCTGCGTCGTACGCGGCGACACACCCCACTTTGATTACGTATGCCAGAGCGTGACACAAGGCGTCACAGCCCTCAATGCCGACTGCGATACTCCCGTAATCTTCGGACTGCTTACCGTAGAGAACGAGCAGCAAGCCCTTGACCGCATCCACAAAGGCCGTGAGGCCGCCGAAGCTGCCATTAAGATGATTGCCTTCGCTCGTAGCGTCTAAAGCCCCTGTAATAAAAGCAACCCTATATGACAATCCCCTTAGAGTCTGTGTCAAAATGACACAGACTCTAAGGGGATTGTCACTACACTCTCGCGGAGCACCGAAGGTGCGTGGTTGTGGTTAACCGGATACGACCGTAGGGAGTGTCCGGAAAAGTGGTGATATCATCCGTTGAGTCGCGGCGCGACGGCATTGTGAATGCAATGTGCGACAACATCGGCGCTTTTTTTCTTGGAGAAGAAAAACAATGTTACAAACGTGTGTATTTTTATTCCTCTGGCAATTAGCGTGTTACACAATCTTGTAACAAGTTGGTAATAATATTAACATCCTTTAACTTGCATAT
>CAZNBC010000242.1:0-2933 GCA_964571125.1 uncultured Bacteroides sp. | reverse complement strand
ATCGTAGAACCACAACCAAGGTCAAGACGGAACGCACCTTTTACCACCTGATTTGTGTCGATTTTAAGCTCCATATCTATATCAATGCGATTATCATTGAATTTTGCAGGAAGCTTAGTATATCCGTTAAGAATATCTTTGTTTAACGAATCGACTTGTAGTAGATAACCATCTGTATAGTTAATCAACAAAGGCTTATTAAACATCGCATTGTTGCCAATCATACCGTCAGTGTGTCGGCCGAGTATTTCTCGCAGGTTTATTATCGGCGTGATAGTCTCATTGTGTTTAACATTTCCCATAGACACCAATATCGGGTCAATAATAATTGGAATTGTCTGAACTCCATCGTTTCCGGCTCCGCCCATTTTAGCTTTCCCTTTTTTAAACGGGCACTTCCCAAATTCGGAAAGCTCCATATAGTCCTTATCAAGGTACAACCTATCAGCACCCGTGTCATATATCAAGGATACAGGTACGGTATCTACAAGGGTAGCTTGTATATAAACATGAGAATCCAAGATAAATGGAATTGCATTCTGCGGTAATTCTTTCGCGGACACCGCTGAAATTATTACTGATATAATGAATATTATTGAAAAAAACTTTTTCATGATATTTATTTTAGAAGTTTGCGGTCATTGTCACTACTCTCCAACACACTCATTTGATGAATGGCTATCTGGTTGAGTTTCATTAGTCGCTCTCTCTGTTGCATTCCTTGTTCGATAAACACGGCATTGAGGTTTTCCATATTGGAGAGGCAAATCAGTTCGTTGATTGAAGCATAATCACGAATATTCCCTTTCAAATCTGGATTTTCTTCACGCCACTGGCGAGCTGTTTTACCAAACATTGCTACATTCAATACATCGGCTTCGTCGGCATAAACATACGAAGCCTGTTCGCGCGTAATTTCTGCCGGAAGAAGATGTGTCTTTATCGCGTCAGTATGAATACGGTAGTTGATTTTTGACAACTCCCGCTTTGCCGACCATCCGAGAAGTTTTTGTTCCTCCGTTTTAAGCCGCTGAAATTCTTCTATAAGATAGAGTTTGAACGGTACACTTATGGCAGAACCAAATTCAAAAGCTATGTCCTTATGTGCATATGTACCTCCATATCTACCCTTCTTTACTGCAATACCAATGGCATTTGTTCTCTCTATCCATTCTGATGCACTCAATACGAAAGATGGCATCCCGGCACTCATTCTAAAGTGGTCAAATTCGACCACTTTAAAATTGGGATTGTGAATAATTTCCCACGTTCCGAGGAACTCAATGGTATAACGATTTCTTAACCAATTCTTTATTATATCAGCAGAACGATTATTACCATCTTTGGCAGTAGCCATATCTGTCAAAGAGATATAATCCTCATTATCTACCGACAGAACGGTAATTGGTGTATCTTGTACGATAATTTTTGCCATAGATTTTGAAGTCGTTCATTTTCAAGCACATAGCCGGGGTTGAAGCCCCGGCTATGCAATTTTTAAGCGCTCTGCGCCTGACTGGTCACCGCCAATTCTTATTTTGACACACCCTCATTGGACATATCAAGGAGAGGGGATTATCAGTAGCGGATGGTGCGGGCGGTTGAGCCGCAACGCACGATATAGATGCCGCGGGCGGGAAGCTCGATTGAACCGCGCACGCCGGATGCAATGGTGCGGCCGTCGACCGTGTAGAGGCTGAAGGGCTCCTCGGCATCGGTGCGGAGTACGCCGCCGGTCACTACAAACACCGGCGAGTCTGACACTACGGGTGCATGGTCAATACCTGACTGCGCGAGTGTGGTGAAGCGCACTGCACGAGAGGGCTTCGATGAAGCGGCCGAGTTATGGGCCTGCACTTTAGCTACGTATTCGGTGCTTCGCTGCAAGCCGGTGGCGTTGTAGCTGTTGCCGGTGAGGCGGATTGCGTCGTAGCCTGCCACGGGGGTGTCGGTCACAGTGCCGCGTGAGTAAACCTTCACATCGTCGATATTGAGCGAGAGGTCAGTGGTAGTGAAGTTGTAAATGCACACGAACTGACGCACGCCTTCGGGTATGTTCTTGAGCTGCACGTTGGTGCCGTCTTTAGTACCGGAAATATCGGTTACGGTTGCGAACTTGATAAGCGCACCGCTCTCTTCCACACCGTAGAAGTCAAGCTGCACTGCTGCATTCTGACGGCTCACGCGTGCCCAGAAATCAATCTGCGCGATATCCTCGTCATAAATCCAGGTTGAGAGCATGGCGCCCTGAGTATTGAAGCGCAGGGAGGGGGCGGAGTTACCGCTGTATTCGGTGCGGGTATCAAAGGTACCGTCGAAGAGCCAGTCGGTGGGGAGCTTGCGGTTATCGAAACCTGTCTCATCCATCACAGAGGGAGCGCCCTCGGCACGGGTGGCAATAGTCAGGGAATAATCGGTGGCGCCTTCAAGCTCGGGCCACATGATGAGTGCGGTGACATCGTCAGGCACTACAGTAACATTAGGCTGAGATTCCTCAAGGCTGTCGCCGCAAGTTGAGAACGAGCTTTCACCGGCGGCTGACACGTTATTGGCAGTGCGGGCGTAAATCTGAGCCACGTAGGCGGTAGAGGGCTCAAGCCGGTCAACGGTAATAGCGAGATTACCGGGAACTTTGGCCATGCCTGGAGCTGCGGCAGTACTTACCTCCGCAAATTCGTAACCCTTTACGGGAATACGCACTATTTCGCCCATATCCTGATCCATCATCTGGCTGTAAAGACTCACATAATAGCCTTTGGCACCCTTCACGGGAGCCCACTCGATGGTGGCTGAGGTCTGTGATCCGAATGACTGACGCGGAGCGGGAGACTCTACAGCAAGTGCACCTTCTGACGCACCGCCGGCCACATCGAAACCTATCATGCCGGTAGTCGACTCAGAGATATTTGTCAACGGAAGCTGCGAGATCGTGC
>CAZNBC010000241.1:0-2944 GCA_964571125.1 uncultured Bacteroides sp. | reverse complement strand
ATGAAATTTTGCGAGAATTTCTGATAGTCAAGAATCAGCGCGGATAAACGCTTTTTATGTATTATTTCACTACATCCCGCCTCTCTGACTCCCTGACAGGGTTTCTGCGAGGCGATTTGTGTAGCAAAATTATTGCTTTTTTATAAACTCTGCAATAGAGTTAAGAAGAATGAATCCAATCCGCTACTTTACGTCCCAGACGTAGAGGCGGTCGGAGGGGCGGATCTTGTCGGGGACGGCGATGGAGAACAATTCGCCCTTACCGACTTTATCAACAGCTTCTCCGGCGGTATTATGAATTTCAGTCACGGTGGTAATCAAGGCACCTGTAGTGGGGCCTGAAATAACCACTTCATCACCTACTTTCACCTCTCCGGCCTCGGCATAAAATTCGCCGACACCGAGTTTGCCGTAGTATCTCACGCCCTTGGCAACGTAGCGCTTGACACGTGTGGCGCTCGAACCGTATTTCGCGCTCCATTCGCCGAGGCGCTGACCGAGATAGTAGCCGTCCCAGAACCCGCGATTGAACACTTTGGTGAGCTGTTCATCCCAAGCCTTCACACGCTCCTCGGTGAACTCGCCGCGGCAGATAGCGTCAAGCGCCTCGCTGTAACACTCGGTGACGAGCTTAACGTACTCGGGACCGCGTGCACGCCCTTCGATTTTAAACACCCTCACGCCGGCATCTACCATGCGGTTAAGGAAATGTATCGTCTTAAGGTCCTTGGGCGACATGACGTATTGATTTTCAATGTCAAGCTGTGCTCCGGTCTCCTTATCCGTCACCGTATAAGCACGGCGGCATATCTGACGGCACGACCCGCGGTTGGCGCTCGAATTGGCCTCATGCAGGCTCAGATAGCACTTGCCCGACACGGCCATGCACAACGCTCCGTGACAGAACATCTCTATCCTCACCTGACGGCCCGAGGGACCGCAGATATTCTGCTCGCAGATATTGCGGTATATCTCGCTCACCTGCTCGAGCGACACCTCGCGCGCCAGTACCATCACATCGCAGAAACGTGAGTAGAACTTCACGGCCTCGGTGTTGGATATGTTGAGCTGCGTGGATGCGTGGCAGGCAATCCCCGTCTCACACGCCATAGCCATCGCAGCCGGGTCGGACGCTATAATCGCCGACACCCCTGCGCGATGAGCCGTGGTGATTATCTCACGGCACTTGGCGAGGTCTCCGTCATAGAGTATGGTATTGACGGTCAGATAGGTCTTCACACCGGCCTCATTGCATATCGAGGCTATGGTACGCAGATCATCAAGGGTGAAATTCGCAGCCGAACCGGCACGCATATTCAGCCCCTCGACACCGAAATATATCGAATCGGCACCCGCACTTATCGCTGCGTGGAGCGACTCGTAGCTCCCCACCGGAGCCATTATCTCAAAATCCTTTCTATTCATTGTCAGAATCTATATCAGTACTCTCTTCAACATTTCTCGCCATCACGCAGCCGCATGGCCAACTCCACAGCCGTAAGGCCTGACAGAGGGTGTTTCCACCCGGGGGCAAGCTCCGCCATCGGCACCATCACGAAGTCGCGCAGATGCATACGCGGATGAGGCAACTGCAGTTCGGAATCCTCCCACGTCATCCCGTCCACAGCTATGAGGTCCACATCAATATACCTATCACGGTACGTGCCGTCGTCATTGCGGTGAGGCGATTGATCAATCCTCCTCTCTACCTCCTGCAACATGTGCAGCAGCTCGGGAGGCAACATTTCCCCTACGTCTACAGCTATGCCGAGATTAACATATCTGTTGGGCGATTCATACCCCCACGGCTCACTCACATACGGGCGTGCCTTGCGAACTTCACGGTCAAGCAGCTCACCTATCAGTTCCGCAGCCCGGTTGACAAGACTGATGCTGTCACCCAGATTGGACCCTATGTTGATATACGCCGTAGCCATTCGGGCAAATAATCTCCTGAATTATATCCGAGAGTCAATATATCAGTGGCGCCGGACAGTGAGGGCCTACAACCCAAGCACCTTCCTGCGCCACAGAGTTACATTATATTCGTTTAACCGATACTTTTACCGCAGAATCAGTTGAGGGTTTTCTTCACTTCAACTTCCTCGAAGGCCTCGATGAAGTCACCCTCGCGGATGTCATTGTAGTTGGTGATTGACAGACCGCAGTCATAGCCGCTCACTACCTCCTTGACGTCATCCTTGAAGCGCTTCAGGGCAAGTATCTCACCGGTGTACTTCACGATACCGTCGCGTATCAGGCGCACCTTACAAGCACGCTTGATGCGGCCTTCACGCACGATACAGCCGGCGATAGTACCCACTTTCGAGATGTGGTAGGTCTGAAGCACCTCGGCCATACCGGTCACCTCCTCCTTGATTTCGGGGGCAAGCATGCCTTCCATAGCATCCTTCACCTCTTCGATAGCCTGATATATGACTGAGTACAGACGGATGTCCACGCCCTCACGCTCGGCCGAACGACGGGCTGCCAGCGACGGACGCACCTGGAAGCCGATGATTACGGCATCGGAAGCGGCTGCCAGCGTGACATCGCTCTCCGATATCTCACCCACGGCCTTATGCAGCACATTGACCTTGATTTCCTCGGTCGACAGCTTGATGAGCGAATCGCTGAGCGCCTCGATTGAACCGTCCACGTCGCCCTTTACTATCACGTTGAGCTCCTGGAAGTTGCCGATAGCGCGGCGACGGCCTATATCTTCGAGAGTCAGACGCTTTGAAGTGCGCAGACCGAGTTCGCGCTGCAACTGCTCGCGCTTGTTGGCTATCTCGCGGGCCTCCTGCTCGGTGTCCATCACGTTGAATGTGTCGCCGGCCTGAGGAGCGCCGTTCAGTCCGAGAATCAGGGCCGGAGTAGCGGGACCCGCCTCCTTGATACGCTGATTACGCTCGTTGAACATAGCCTTTACCCTACCGTAGTG
>CAZNBC010000240.1:0-2945 GCA_964571125.1 uncultured Bacteroides sp. | reverse complement strand
GCGTAAAAATTGCCACATCTGCCGACGAAGCCATAATCGTGGGCCACTACAACCGTGATGCCATCTGCGAGGGACTTCGCGAGGGGGGTATGAACGAGGAGCATATCCATCTTGCCGACACTTTCGGTCAGGCACAGCAGATGCTCGCCACTTTGGCCAAACCCGGCGACACGGTGCTGTATGAAAACGACCTGCCCGACACATTCAAATAATCCGCACAGTAAATACAACCAATCCATTACATATCAACACGACAATGAAAACCAAACTTGGGGTGATATTCGGCGGACGCTCCACCGAACATGAAATCTCGGTACTCTCTGCCCAGCAGGCTATGGCAGCTGTCGATACCGACCGCTACGAAATCGTACCCGTATATATATCCAAGACCGGCCACATGTACACCGGTCAGCAGCTCATCAATCCCGGTGCCGAGAATTTCCGCGACATCCCGGCACTCCTCAAAAGCCTCACCGAGGTGTATCTCCGCCCCGTCTACGGTGACTACAACCTCTATCCCGCCACCCCCTCCCGCGGCCTCTTCGGCAAGGGTGACAAGCCCGTGGCCACGCTTGACGTGGTGCTCCCCGTGCTCCACGGCTCCAATGTGGAAGACGGCATATTTGAGGGTGTGCTACAGACCATAGGCATACCCTACGCCGGATGCGATACCCTGTCAAGCGCCAACGGCATGGACAAAATCACCATGAAGATGATACTGTCGGCCGACGGCATACCCGTGGTGGACTACGTGTGGTTTACCGACAAACAGTGGTTTGCCAAGCGCGACGAGCTGATAGAGCGTATAGAGAAGTCACTCGGCTATCCGGTGATAGTCAAGCCTGCCAACCTCGGTTCGAGCGTGGGCATCGGTGCCGCCGCTAACCGTGAGGAACTTCTTGACCGCGTGGAGGATGCCACACGCTACTCCTCGCGCATCATCGTGGAGGATATGGTGGAGAACCTCAAGGAGATAAACTGCTCGGTGCTCGGCGATGCTGACGAATATGAGACTTCTGTCTGCGAAGAGCCCGTGAAGAGCGGCGAATTCCTCTCATACACTGACAAATACATGGGAGGCACCAAGGGCGCCAAAGGTATGCAGGCATCCGAGAGACGTATCCCCGCCGACCTCCCTACAGAGGTGAGCGACCGCATACGCTTCCTTGCCGGCGAGACCTTCAGAGTGCTGTCATGCCATGGTGTAAGCCGCGTGGACGTAATGATGGATGCCAACACCGGCAAAATCTATGTCAACGAAATCAACACCATACCCGGTTCCCTCTCGTTCTACCTCTGGGAAGCATCGGGACTCCCCTTCACCAAGCTCATTGACCGTCTGGTGACTCTCGCCCTGCGCCGTCGCCGCGACCAGGACTCCAAGACCCTCACCTACGACCAGAACATCTTCTCCATGGGCGGTCTCCGTGGCGCCAAAGGCTGCAAGACCAAATAAGCTGACCCTACCGGCTAAGCCCTAAAATACAACAAGGCGATGCGTCGAAACTGCGACACATCGCCTTGTTGCTTATTTAATTAATTATTTGGAATATGGCCTATTAATAGTTCTCAGCCTTGCGCTGGAAGTAGCCCTGGTCCTTGCCACATGAAGGACACTTCTTGGGTGCGGTCTTGCCTTTGTGAACATAGCCGCAGTAACGGCACTGCCAGAGAATTTCCTCATCGGAGGAGAATACTTCGCCCTTCTCCACACGGTCCAGCAGGCGGAGGTAGCGGTCTTCGTGTACCTTCTCAACGGATGCTACGAACTTAAAGTGAGCGGCGATACGGGGGAAGCCTTCGTCTTCGGCCACCTTTGCGAAGGTGAGATAAAGGTCGGCCCACTCTTCGTGCTCGCCCATAGCGGCCTCACGGAGGTTGCGCTTGGTGTCGCCAACGGGACCGGCAGGATAAGCCGCGGTAATTTCGAGCATACCTTCGTCAAGGAACTGGAAGAATGAACGTGCGTGAGCATACTCCTGTTCGGCTGTTTCAAGGAAAATGGCGGCTATCTGTTCGTAACCCTCCTCCTTGGCCACTTCGGCAAAGATGGTGTAGCGGCCTCTGGCCTGTGATTCGCCTGCAAAAGACTTCAGAAGATTCTTTTCGGTTTCGGTACCCTTGATGGACTTTGACATATTATCAGTATTTGTGTTCATGAATCAATAAATTGTTTACTCCATTACAACACACGGCGAAAGCCAAAGGTTTACACCTCCCGATAAGAAATATCACGCTCAAAGATTTTGCCGCCACGGGCGATGTGACTAATTTTGTAAAACTTAACTTACACACTCATGACCCACACGTATATCAATGAATTCAGGAACTGCCTGAGAAGCCTGCTGAAACTTGCCGTGCCCTGCGCGGCAGCCATCGTTGCCGTATCATGCTCTAAGGATGCAGCCCCTACCTACTCCCTGACCGCCAATCTGTCGCCCGACGAGGAGGGTATGATGGCCTACATCACCGACTATGACACGGGCGCACCCATTGACTCGGCTATCGTGACGGACAGCCGCGCCGAATTTGCCGGGACGCTTGACTCGCCGGTACTGGCTCGCCTGATTGTCGACAATACCCGCCGCGGATCATTCATACTTGAGGAGGGTTCCATAACTTTCGATGCCTCATCACGTAAGGTGCTGGGCGGCGACCTGAACGCACGTCTCGTGCAGCTCGATTCGATAGACATGGCCTTCGGCGAGGAGATGGAGGCGCTTAACCCTGCCGATTCACTATATGAGGACGCTTCACGGCAGATAATCGTGCGCCGCGACTCAGTGTTCATGCAGCTCCTTAAGGAGAATGCCGACAATCCCGTTGGCTACTACATATTCCTTCAGGAAGCCTACGAAATGGATGCTCCGACACTTGAGGCCCGGCTTATAAGCAGCCATTTTACGAATACGGTTGATACGTTCCATAAAGGAGGGGTTTGCTTT
>CAZNBC010000239.1:0-2950 GCA_964571125.1 uncultured Bacteroides sp. | reverse complement strand
ACTCAATAAAGAAGCCGGATGTGAAAGAACCTCACATCCGGCTTTTTGTATAGATAATATATCTTGCTATAGGTTAACGAATAAATATTTAGTTTTATTACGGTAATATACTCTCTCAGGTTGTTTATATAATATAAATGTATTAACTTTGCACACAAAAGATGTCATTATGGATATAGCTATTCAGAAAAAAGCTCAAAGCTTTCGTTTGCCCGTTGATCTCATAGAGCGCCTAAAAAAAATGGCACGCAAACAGAACCGCAGTCTTAATAATTTTGTGGAATGCGCTTTACTTGACCTGGCATATTCAGAGCCGAACGAGACCACCCTCGACGCTATTAAGGAAGCAAAGTCCGGAAAGTTGCAAGGTGAGCTCGACGTCTCGAGTGTTGAAGCCATGTATAAGTCGATGGGGCTATGAAAGTCCTTCGTTTCTCAAGTCAATATAAGAAAGACGCCAAGAGGTATCGCAACCAACCAAAGAAAATGGAGAAGGTTGCAAATATTCTACGAATGTTACGCGACGAGATTCCTATTCCAGCTGAATATAGTCCACATTTGCTCAAAGGCGATTATAAAGGTTGCATGGAATGTCATATAGAAGGGGATTTTTTGCTCATCTGGATAGACGAGACCTTGGATCAGATTGGGGTGCTACGTCTCGGCTCACATTCCGAACTGTTTAGATGACCCGGAGGTTGGCGCGAAAGCGTCCGGATAAAAAATCAAAGGCTGCGCCATAATTCAGTTATGGCGCAGCCTTTGATTAGTGGTTAGTTGTCAACCCAGGAGGAGGGATTTTTCGCGGGCGACGGTGATGGGGGAGGAGTGACCCGAGAGAAGGAGGGTGTCATCGGGGAGCGTAAGTATCTTGTTGACAATTGAGTCCTCGAGTTCCTGCCGATTGCCGCCGGGAAAGTTGGTGAGCCCCGGACCATGCTGATAGAGTGTGTCGCCTACAAAGGCTGCATGCTCCTCGGGCGAGTAGTAGGTCTCCGAGCCGGGCGTGTGTCCCGGCGTATGAATGACTTTAAGATAGAAGCCTGAATTTTCCTTGAGGCGGATTATCTCGCCATCGTAAAGTTCCTCATAATGAGGAACGGTGACAGGGTGGCCCGAGTTTCCGCTGAGATTCAGATAGGTATCCGTGAGATAACGGGCATCGGAAGGATAGATGTAGACGGGCGCAAGCAGTTTCTCGCGCAGTAGCTCGGCCGCCCCCATGTGGTCAAAGTGTCCGTGGGTGAGCAAGATTTTCTCAATCTTCCAGCCGTTGCTTCTCACCACATCAAGAATGAGGCCGGCCTGAGCGCCGGGGTCAATAATGTATCCGGCCTTGCTCACTTCGTCGATATAAAAGTAGCAATTCTCGGCAAAAACGCCTTGCACAGTCAGTTCCCGGATCATTTCGAACCTCCTTTATTTAAAGAAGTTGGCATCCGTCGGGACCGCAGACGTGGGGCCGTTCAGCAGGCTTTTCTTCCGTTTCTTTTCCTTGTTTTCTCAGTTCGCGCTGCAGGGCACTCTTGAACGCGTCGATCGACATAGCGCCCGGCACGGCAAAATCACCGTTGAAAACGATGTAGGGGACGCCATGCACACCGCGCATGGCAGCTTCACGCTCGTCAAAACGCACCTCGTCGTCATACTTGTCCGACTCGAGCCCTTCCTTGACGTCGTCCTCCTTCATACCTGCCGCGAGGGCTTTTTCCATAAGCACCTTGTGGTCAGACAGCACCTCGTTTTCAGTGAAATAAGCCGCAAAGAGGGCTTCGTTAAGGCGCCCCACGGTCTCGCGGTCATATCGCGCCTCGGCCAGCTTCATCAACCGGTGGGCATCACGGGTGTTGGAATAGCGTGTCGTGGCATATCGGAAGTCAATGCCGAGCTCGCGGCCCAGTTCCGAAATCTGCTCGATCTGCTGCTTGGCGCCTTCGAGCGAAAGGCGATATTTCATGGCGAAGCGTTCGGGAGTCGTCGTCACTACCTCCTTCGGAGCGGTCGGGTCAAGTTCAAAGGCGCGGAAATCTACCTGAACATCATCCGTCAGGCCCAGTTCCTCGATAGCGCGCTGTAACCTTGTCTCGCCTATATAACAGTAGGGACAGGCAAAATCACTCCAAATCGTTAAGTTCATCATAATGTTTTGTCCTTTCTATTTAATAATGGTTATGAGTATTTCACGCAGAGTCTCCATCTGCTGCTTGGATAATTTTTCCGCAAGAGCTTTATTACGGGCATCGGCTATCTCAATAATCCGTGGGCCCAGTGCCTCACCTTTTTCCGACAAAGACAGCATGCAGCATTTATAGCTGACCTGACTTGCGTCGACAAGTCCTTTCTTCACAAGTGACTGGATTGACCGGCTGACAGCCGCTTTATCCTTCCCGAGTATCCGGGCAATGTCACATTGTTGAATCGTCTGATGCTCAAGCAAAATCCTCAGAATCAGATACTCGGCAACGGTGATTTCGAGGCCGGCCTCGGCAAGAGCATTGCTCAGGCGAGTGGACTCGGCCTGGAAGGCGGTCCCGAGAAGGCAGCCTATATTGGGTATATCATACATTGTATCCATTGTTGTCATATCAACCATATAACAATCCCCGCCCATCTTTTGTTGACCTCTCAACCATAAATCAACTATCACCCTTTTCTGACGCGCATAAGAAAATAGGCGCCCGCGCAGCGGCCGCCGAAATTGATTAGCCCGGCCCACCGAAAGGTGTGCCGGGTAAAAAATGTAGCATTTCAAGTAAGGCGCCCGAAGGCCGCCGACTAAATCAACCGCGCACCGAGATATAGTCGGCGCCCCGTGGAACGACTGGTTATAGACAGAATTTTATTCTTTCTTTTGTTGTTTCAAGGATATAAACACCTGAAGCGGGAGCCAAAATCCTATTATCAGTGCCGATATAGATTAAGGAACCATCAAGAGAATAAATCTTTATAC
>CAZNBC010000238.1:0-2956 GCA_964571125.1 uncultured Bacteroides sp. | reverse complement strand
AATGCCGGCAGAGTATCAAACGTCACACCGTAACCGATGGCGGTGTTGTCGCATCCGCAGTTGCTTATACACATGAATGTGGTGCAAAATGCGTCCTCAGAGGCTATTCCCATGGCCGTCAGACTTATAGCACCGGCTACAATAACCATCACGTAGATGGCGATGAACACCATCACCTTCCCGACGAGTTCTGGTGACACGATTTTGCCGTTGAGTTTCACGCTGAGTATCGTATTGGGATGGAGGGTACGGCTTATCTCGTTACGGCAGTTCTTGACGAGGTAGATTATGCGGTCTATCTTCGCACCGCCACTGGTTGACCCTGCCGAGGCACCTACAAACATCATAACCATCACCAGAGTGAACAGCATCGGTCCCCAGCCGGTAAATCCCTGAGCAATGAATCCGGTCGATGAAAGGGCCGAAACTATCTGAAATACCGGGTCTATGGTTAGTTCCGCAACGCTGTTCCACCGTCCCGTGAGCCATATAAACACTATGAAAACCACAGACATCACGAGTATGGACTTCACGTAGGTCATGAACACCTCACTTTTGAACGGGGCAGTGTATCGGCCGTTCGCCACCTTGAAAAGCAGATGGAAGTTTACACCACCGAGGAACATGAACAGCGTGATGAACACCTTCAGATACTCCGACTCGGCTATAAGGCTGTTGGCCGGAGGATAGCCCCCGCCGGTGGACACGACGGAGAAGGTGATGCACAGCGCATCAAAGATATCCACCGAGTCAAGCATTATAATGCCTGTGAGCAGTACGGTGAGCGATATGTATATGAGCCACAACCCCTTGGCAGTCTCGCTCACTCGCGGTCGCAGTTTGTCATTGGTAATGCCGGTGGTTTCCGCATTGAACATCTGCATACCCCCCGAATGATTGAGCATGGGAAGCACGGCCAGGGTAAAAATTATGATTCCAAGACCTCCGACCCACTGCATGACGCATCCCCACATCATTTGCCCGTGGGTGAGGGTTCCCTCTGTGACAGTAGAAAGTCCGGTAGTCGTAAATCCCGACATTGCCTCAATAAAGGCATTACTGACAGTCAGCGGAGTAGGGGTGAGGATATAGGGGAGCATTCCGAAAAGCGAAAACACCACCCATACCGACACCGTAAGCAGGAAGCTCTCGCGCTTGCCGAGGTCCCCCGAGCGCGGACGCACGGCGGTATTCAGCAGCAATCCGGCCCCGACAGTCACGATAATGGTAATGATAAATGCCTTGACCGTTGCCTCCTCTTCGTAACACCACGCCGTAATCAGGGGTATTAGCATAAATCCACCCTCAATCAGCAGAAGCCAACCGATTACACGTGACAACATCGGCAGATTTATACCTGTCTTAAGTCGTCGTGAGGCGCTGGAACGTGAGTGGTGCATGTGGTCAGTTAAAAAGTCGCTCAGTCTTATGTATCGCTCCGGCGAGACAGAACACCACTACATGGTCACCCGGCTGAATGAGGGTATTACCACCCACAAGCATGCCTTTGCCATCGCGCACGAGGCCTGCGATAGTCATGTCGTGCGGCAATCTAAGGTCTTTTACCGCAGCGCGTGTTATCTTCGACCCCTCCTTTGCCACGAGGTCGGCAACCTCAGCGTCCGCAAGAACCATGAATGCCGAAGAGGAATCGTCCTCGTCAAGCAGTTGCTGGAATACAGCGCTCGACGCCAGGAGTTTCTTATTGATTATTGTGCCGATATTGAGGTTTTCGGCTTCGGAGATAAATTGTATGTTCTCTACCTCGGCGATAGTCTTCTTAACACCGTGCTCTTTTGCGGTAAGGCAAGTGAGGATATTTGTCTCGGAGCCACCCGTGAGTGCCACAAAAGCATCATAATCGCCCACGTTTTCCTCTTTTAGGGTCTCGATGTCGCGTCCGTCACCATGCACAATGGTGCATACCGGGCACTTTTCCGGTAGCTTCATGCAGCGGTCACGGTCTATATCTATTATCTTGATGCGGTATTTCTCATCCTTGGCCAGTGCTGCCATACGCACTGCTATGCGACTGCCTCCTACCACCATCACCTTGCGGATCTCGGCATCCTGTTTGCCGCAGGCCTCGCGCAGCCGATCTATATGCTCCGATGTAGTGGTGAAGTAGAGGATATCACCTGAGCGTATGTAGTCATCGCCTCGGGGTATGATGGTCTCGTTGCGGCGCTTGATGGCCGACAGGTGAAACACGTGCTCCTTCATTGACACCTCCCTGAGCTGCATGCCGAGTATGCGTGCATTATCGCGTATCTTAACGCCGACAACAATCAGCTCTCCGTCATGAATTTCAAACCAATTGCGTACCCACGGACGTGACAGGGCGGTGATTATCTCCTTGGCAGCCAGGTATTCAGGATAAATCATCGAGTCCACTCCGAGATTGTTGAAGAACTCGCGGTGGCTCTGAATCATGAACTCATAGTTGTCAATCCGGGCCACGGTCTTTTTCGCGCCCATACTCTTTGCCATGGCGCAGGCTGTGACATTGGAGGTCTCAAAGGGGGTTACAGCGATGAACAGGTCACATCTGTGCACACCGGCATCCTTGAGGGTCTGGAAGGATATGGGCGAACCGACGACTGTCATGAGGTTGTAGTTGGCATCAAGCACGGCCACACGTTCAGGATTGTTGTCAATGACTACAATATCCTGGTCTTCATGCGACAGCAGTTTCGCTACATGCGACCCTACCTCTCCTGCTCCTGCGATAACTATTCTCATTTCTCAGCCTGATTATCCTTTAATTCTTTTTCATAAGAGCTTACTGCGGTATGTATGGCTTTCAATATGCCGTGAGCATCCATGCCACACTGAGCATAGAGCTGCGGCACTGTGCCCTGATGGACGAAGCTGTCGGGAATTCCTACGCGCACCACCTTCTTCTACATGCTTAGTCTCTTGTTTCGTCGGCATAACCCTATAGCGGCAAAAGACA
>CAZNBC010000237.1:0-2959 GCA_964571125.1 uncultured Bacteroides sp. | reverse complement strand
TAATAAACTGCTTTAGGGGGGGCGGGCATTTGTACCCGTTTGGGTATGGATTGGATGTCTGCGCGATTGTAATTTTGCAGATGAAATCAAAAGGTACAATCGCATGAAAAGAGTATTGGTAAGAGTATTGGTATTAGCGTTGGCCATACCCGCTGCCGGAATGGTCTCCGCTCAGTCTGAAAAGAACGATACTGCTCAAATACGAAATCTGCAGGAGGTGGTGATTGAAGCTCCAAAGGTTATCCACAAGGCTGATATGGATGTGTACCATCCGTCGCAGAGTGCTGTAGATAATGCTAAGAACGGTGTGCAGCTGCTGACCAATCTCATGATACCGTCCCTGTCGGTCAGCGACGCACTCGGTTCCATAACATCAGGCGGCCAACCCGTTCAGGTGCGTATCAACGGCCGTGAATCATCAGTGGATCAGGTAAAGAATCTGCTCCCTTCCACCATAAAACGTGTGGAGTGGATGGAAAATCCCGGCCTGAGGTATAACGGGGCCAATACGGTGCTCAATTTTATCGTGGTGAATCCTGAAGTCGGCGGCTCCCTTATGGTGAGCACGACGCAGGCTCTGAATGTGGCTTGGGGACAGTATAATCCGAGTGCCAAATTCAATTTCGGACGCTCGCAGATAGAGATAGGAGGCGGTTATAAACTGACTGAAAACCTTAAGGTACACCGCGATTATATCGAAACCCTGACATATCCTGACGGACAGGCACTCACCCGTAGGGAAATATCCCGCGGGGGTAAGTTGGACAATTCGATGGGGAATATCTGGGCATCGTACAACTATATCAAGCCCGATACGACAGTTATTGTGATAGATGTCGGCGGATTCATCATGCCTACCAATAGAACCACCTATTACGGGCTGATGTCAAACGGCGACGAAGGAGGGAGCTGGTTGCTCACGGACTCAAACGGACGCGATGGCTCCCGTCCCTCTCTGTCGGCATACCTGGAGCAGCATTTTGCGCATAAGCAGACGCTCGTCGTTGACTTCAAGACGCAGTATTACATGGGGCGCACCTTCTCGGACTATATGGAGCGTCCTGACGGCCCCGGGGACTATATTACCGACATACATACCCGTATCAAAGACCGCAATCAGGTGTATGCCGTAGAGGCCGATTATATTAAGAACTGGAAGGCGTCACGCCTTACCGCCGGCGCCTCATATACGGCCAACCGTAACCGTTCGACATACGAGAGCCTCGGAGACGCGGTGTTCCATCAGCGTCAGGATAAGGTGTATTTCTTCGCCGAATACTTTCAGCGTATAAATAAGTTTACCGTGACGGGAGGTGTTGGTGCGCAATACACAGATTTCCTCTTCCGCGAGACCAATCTCGGAAGCCACTCATGGAATGTTCGTCCGCGTGCGTCGGTGACATACAGCATAAATCCGCAGCATCGCCTGTCAGTAAACTTTGAGTCATGGCAGTCAACACCCTCGTTGGCCGAGACCAATCCCACGCCGCAGCAGATTGACGGCATACAATGGCGAATCGGTAATCCCGACCTGAAGACCTCCAACAGCTATATGCTCACACTTCGTTACAACTTTCAGGTGCCGAGAGTGTATGGTCAGTTCGGTATCAGGGCCTATACATCGCCCAACGCCATTACGCCGCTCTTTGAGTGGAGAGATGAGAAACTTGTCAATACTTATGAAAACAGCCGTGGCTTAAAGAACCTGTCATTCTTCTTGGCGCCACAGATAGAAGCCGTTCCCGACTGGCTCGTGTTTAGCGGATATGTCGATTGGCGGACAGAACGCATGCGTGGCCAAGGCTACAACCTCACCAACAGTGACTGGTATGGCTACATCACAATGCAGATTACGCACTGGGGCTTTACCTTTACGGCCCAATACATGCGTGCTCAACGCAACCTCTGGGGTGAGAATATCTCATGGGGAGAGGATTTAAACCTGCTGAATCTTACCTACAACTGGAAGCAATGGGGCTTCTCCGTGGGATGTCTCGTACCCTTCGGCCGTTATGATCAGGGATCGAAGAACCTCAGTAAATGGAGTACCAGCGAGAAGCATATGCGTACCGATTTCCGTATGCCCTATATCGGTATAAACTACAATCTCCAGTGGGGGCGTCAGAAGCGTAAGGCCAACAAGCTAATCAACGTTGGTGGCGACGCTGACCAATCAAAGGCCGGCGGACGCTAATCCGCTCCTGCAAGTTCTGTTATAATCAAAAGAATGGCGATGTGTCGCATTTTGACACATCGCCATTCTTGTAATTATTTGTTTCAGGTCAATCGCTTAGAAGGAGTAGGAGAGGCCGATGGCGGGGATGAAGGCGTGGAGACGGTAGTCGGCTGTGAAGTGGCCTTCGGGAGCGATACCGA
Source organism: uncultured Bacteroides sp. (assembly GCA_964571125.1). Taxonomy (GTDB): domain Bacteria; phylum Bacteroidota; class Bacteroidia; order Bacteroidales; family Muribaculaceae; genus Paramuribaculum. The sequence goes on along the minus strand of CAZNBC010000237.1, from coordinate 583 downwards.
AAAGGGGTTCCATTGCCGGGAATTTCTTGGCGAGGAAGTCTTCGTAGCTGCCGGTGGCATTCTTTACGGGTACACCGTGGATGTACATGAATGAGGCGTCAATCGACAGGTTTTTGACAGGACGGAATGACAGACCAACCGAAGGTTCGATTTTGGTAGTGCCGGGAGTCTCGGGATTGTAGTGGCTCTTGTTGCAAGGCGATGTGTCAACCATCAAGCCGGCGCGAATATCAAAACGGTTGGTCAGGGCATATTCAGCTCCGAGATGGTATGTCCATGCGTTCTTGTAGTTCTTGGTGAGGTGCTGGGCGAAGTCGGGAAGTCCCTCAAACTCTATGTCAAGTGTCTTGTATGTCTTCCATCCGTTGAGTTGAGCATCAAAGGCTACAAGAAGCTTCGGAATGGGGCGATAGGCCAGGCCGAAGGTCAGTACATAGGGACAGGGCATTGCCGATGAGAAATTGGTGGTGCTGAGTTCGTCAAGTGAGGCACCGAGGAGTGCGCGGGCTACCTCGTTGCCGTACTCTACGCTTGCATCACCCTTCTTTACCTTCATATCCATCTTTGAACGGTAGGAGGCGCC
>CAZNBC010000236.1:2368-2967 GCA_964571125.1 uncultured Bacteroides sp. | reverse complement strand
AGCTCGGCCAACAACGGCTATAGTAGCGCTGCCTTTGATAAGTTCCTTAATAATATTCCTGTCATTGCCTCACGCATTGAGAATGAGTATAGAGGTGTCAACTATCCTACTACCGGTTTCATGAACGGTCTTGCTCAGGCGGGTCAGCCTTTCAGCCCTGAGGTTGGAACGGTGAGTCCCACGAGCAGTGATGTGCTGATTCCGGCTTTCCTGTCGGCATATACCGGCACCAACCCCTCGAAGCAGTATCTTGACCCCTTCCCCTCGTTCGCTCATGTGCTGCCCAACTGGCGTGTGACCTATGACGGCCTGATTAATTTCTTCAACCTCAGCTCATTCTTCAAGAGTGTGACGCTGTCCCATGCCTATCAGTGTACCTACTCCGTAGGTTCCTACACCTCGTTCCTCAACTGGGTGTCGGTAGGTGGCGACCGTGGCTTCACCCTCAATGAGCTAACGGGGTTGCCGGTGCCTTCGTCGCCCTACAATATCTCTTCGGTGGTAATCACCGAGAAGTTCGCTCCTCTGATAGGTGTCAGCGCTACGCTCAACAACTCCATGACGCTAAATGCCGAGTTCCGCGACCAACGTACGCTCAC
>CAZNBC010000236.1:0-2358 GCA_964571125.1 uncultured Bacteroides sp. | reverse complement strand
AGGCTACCACGCGCGGCATCACCGCCGGTATGGGGTATAAGATTGTGGGCTTCAACACCGTGCTTAAGATGAAGGGCTCGCAGCAGGGCGTCAGCAACGACCTCACCATCAACGGCGACTTCTCTTACTCTCAGACTCAGTCGCTGATACGCCGCATAGAGTCGAATTACACCCAGCCCACAGCGGGCACACGTACTATAAGTTTCAATCTTAATGCCAATTATGTGATGTCCAAGCGACTTACGATGGGTATGTTCTTTGATCATCAGATTAACACTCCTATCGTTTCGTCCAACTCTTATCCCACGACTAACACATCCTATGGCATATCGTTTAATCTCACGCTCTCCCGATAATTGACTATGGCTGTACTACCTTATCTTCAGGTCGAGGGGCTCACGAAGAGCCACGGTGACCGAATGATGTTTGCTGACGTGACTTTCGGTATAAATGAGGGCGACAAGATAGGACTCATTGCCAAGAATGGTGCGGGTAAGTCTACGCTTCTGAGGATTCTGTCGGGTCAGGACTCTCCCGATTCCGGCGACATAATACTCCGCAGCGGCATACGTGTGGGCATCCTTGACCAGACACCGGAATTTACACCCGGCTCCACCATACTGGAAGCCGTTACCGAAGGGTGTGAGAATGTTTACGACGACCCTGAACAGGCCCGTGTGGAGGCCATCCAGATACTCGGCAAGCTGATGATAGAGGATGCCGAGGCAATGATAGACCCCCTCTCGGGAGGACAGCGCAAGAGGGTTGCGCTTGCACGTACCCTTCTACGGAAGCCCGACCTGCTGATTCTTGACGAGCCGACCAACCATCTCGACATAGAGACCGTGGAGTGGCTCGAGAACTACCTCAGCCGCGCGCGTGTCACACTGCTGCTTGTGACCCACGACCGTTACTTCCTTGACAGGGTATGCAACAAGATATTCGAGCTTGACCTACAGCAGATTTTTACCTATCAGGGTAATTATAAGGAGTATCTCCGTCGACGCGAGGAGCGCATACAGGCCATGACGGGTCAGCTCGAAAAGGCCCGCAATACTCTGCGCCGTGAGCAGGACTGGATGAACCGTCAGCCTCAGGCCCGTGGCGGTAAGGCCAAGTATCGCATAGATGCTTTCTATGACCTTAAGGACCAGGCTGCACGCAATCGTCAGGCCCTGAGGCAGAACGATGAGAAAGTTAGCCTCGGTGTCAAGTCGTCATACATCGGCTCGAAGATATTCGAGGCCGTTGGCGTGAGCAAGCGTTTCGGCGACAAGGTGATTCTTGACGATTTTTCCTACACTTTCGCGCGATATGAGAAGTTGGGTATCATCGGCCATAACGGCGCAGGCAAGTCCACGTTTATCAAGATGCTTCAGGGTATTGTGCCCCAGGATGCGGGCGAGTGGAATGTCGGCGAGACCGTGCGTTTCGGGTACTACTCGCAGGACGGCATTGAGTTTGATGAAAACAAGAAGGTGATAGACTCCATAACCGAGATTGCCGACGATATCGTGTTCAACGACGGTCAGCATTTCTCACCCATGCAGTTCCTCACCTATTTCCTCTTCTCTCCGGCCGACCAGCAGAAGTATATCCACACACTTTCGGGAGGGGAGCGGTGCCGCCTTCATCTTGCCTCTGTGCTGATGCGACAGCCTAACTTCCTTATTCTTGACGAGCCAACCAACGATCTCGACATACTTACGCTGAGTATCCTTGAGGACTATCTGTCGAAGTTCAAGGGGTGCGTGATAGTCATTTCGCACGACCGTTTCTTCCTTGATTCGGTAGTCGACCATCTGTTTGTCATGGAGGGTAACGGGGTTATCCGCGATTTCCCCGGCACGTATACCGAGTATCGGGAGTACTGCAAGCAGCGTCAGGCCGCGGAGGCACAGCAGAGTCGTGCGTCCGAGGAGCGAGCTTCCGTCAAGCCCCGCACGGAGCGCCCCCGCAAGATGTCGTTCAAGGAGAAAAAGGAATTTGAGGCCCTTACTGAGGAGATAGACCGTCTGACGGCTGAGAAGTCGGCTCTTGACGCGCTCTTCGCCTCGGGTGAGACCATAGATGACGCCGCCGCAAAGGCTGCCCGATACTCCGAACTTACTGACCTGTTGGATGAGAAGGAGATGCGCTGGCTTGAACTTTCAGAGCTTGAGTGAGGGCAAAACCTTTTGAGCATAGCATACGTTAGAAAAATATGATTTATTTTGATACAGATTATATGGAGGGCGCGCACCCGCATGTCCTTCAGCGACTCGTAGAGACCAATTCTCTGCATACCGTGGGATATGGACGCGATGCCTACACAGCCCATGCCAAGAAGCTCATACTTGACCTATGTGGCATTGACCG
>CAZNBC010000235.1:0-2984 GCA_964571125.1 uncultured Bacteroides sp. | reverse complement strand
GCGGGCGGCGCCCAGGCTCACGAATTCAATGCCGCAGCAGCTGGTGGCGAAGGTCAGGGGCCAGATGGAGTTCGAGCGTCCCCAGTTGATGAGTTTGTCAAGCGACCCTACCACAACGTTGGTGCCGTTGTCCTGAAGCTCCTTGACGAGCTTTTCGATGTATTCGTTGTCTTTCCATGCCTCATAAGGCATGCTTTTTGTGGTTACTTCCATTCGAGGGCTCCTTTCCGCCAGGCGTAGATGAGACCCAGCACTAAGATGCAGAAGAAAATAGCTATGCTGAGCAGGCCGGCGCCTCCCAGCTCTTTAACTCTCACGGCCCAGGGGAAGAGGAACACACATTCTACGTCGAACATCAGGAAGAGGATGGCGAACAGATAGTAGCCTACCTTGAACTGAGTCATACTGCGGCCACGTGTGGGTATGCCGCATTCGTAAGCCTCGCCCTTCTGGGGGTTGAATGACCGGGGTGAGATGAGTCCGGCCAGCCACAGCGCAAGCGCCACGAGGCCGATGCCTGTGAGCGCAGCCACAATGGCAAGCGTGGAGTTTTGAATTGCTAATGATAACATAATCATATAGTTAATTGCCGTTTTGTATTTGCATCATAGGTCGGGCATAGCCCTGAGATGTGTATACGTACATGCCGATATAGCACACCACACAATGCGGGCCGCGGACAGTGATTGGCTGCCCGGTCCGCATTTTGAGCGCAAATATACATAAAAAATCTTAATTATCCCATGCTCCGTGTTAAATCGTTACTCCATTTTAGCTTGACACCCGGTGCGGGTCATTCGCCGGAGATAAAATAATAATAGTGTGGCGCCGGCCGTTATGACAATGCACGGGGTGTCGAAACATCCCCGGATGAAACTCAAGGAATAAGATGGATAATACGCGGTTTTCGTTGACATTCGTCGTGCTTACGTTGCTGTTCTGCGTTTGCCTGATTGTGTCAAACCTTATGGAAATCAAGGTGGTTGACCTCGGAGTCGTCACTATTACCGCCGGTATGGTGGTGTTCCCTCTGTCATATATCATAAGCGATTGTATCGTGGAGATATATGGCTTTGCGCGTGCGCGCCTGGTGATTTGGCTCGGGTTTGCCATGAATCTGCTGGTCACGCTGTTGCTGCAGATTGGTCTGTGGCTTCCCGGAGCCGCGGAATGGACCGGTCAGGGGGCTATGGCCCTTGTGTTCGGTGCCGTACCCCGTATACTGTGTGCCAGTTTCGCCGCCTTTATATGTGGCTCGATGGTCAATGCCTATGTGATGAGTGTTCTTAAGCGTAAGTCTGACCCCGAGGCGCGTCACACATCGCGTTCGTTTTCCGTAAGGGCTATCGTGAGCACCCTTTGGGGTGAGAGCGTTGATTCTCTTGTGTTCTTCCCGCTGGCTTTCGCGGGAACGTTACCCTGGGGACTTATCTTGAAGCTCATGGTTACTCAAGCGTTGCTCAAGACTGCCTACGAGATAGTGATTCTGCCCGTGACGCTTAAGGCCGTGGAAAGGCTGCGGCGTATTGAGGGCGGCGATGTGACTGACGGCGATGGCGTTTCGTATAAATGGTGGAAGCTATAGATATGGAAATTAACCGTAAATTGGCCCGTGTGCAGTGGGTGTGGATAGACCTTGACGATACCTTGATAGACTTCAAGGCCAACTCCCGCGCAGCTCTCGTGAGACTTTACAACTCCGAGGGATTGGACCGCAAATTCGCTGATTCCGAGGAGTGGATAGAGTGTTACGAGGGTGTCAACCGCCCATTGTGGAAAGAATATGGAGCAGGCCGTATCACGGTGGGCGAATTGCGTCTGAGACGATTCCTCGAGCCGCTGACCAAGGCCGGATTTTCGACAGAGGAGGCTATGGAGCGTGCTTTGCGCTACGATACTCTTTACCTTGATTTGCTTGCTCAGGAGAAGCGGGTCGTGGAGGGTGCGCATGAGCTGCTCAGACTATTACGTGTGCGCGGGTATAATATAGGTGTGCTGAGCAACGGTTTTTCCGAAGTGCAGCACCGCAAGATGGCTTCGGCCGGGCTTACCGGATTGGTTGACTGTGTAGTGCTGTCCGATGATGCGGGAGTGCCCAAGCCCGATCTCCGCATTTTCTCCTATGCCATGCGTCAGGCGGGTGTGGATAATCCTGAGGCCCACGCTATGGTGGGCGATAATCCCGTGGCCGACGTGGGTGGTGCCATCGCTGCCGGATGGGGAGGCGTGCTGTTTGACCCTGCCGGTGTCAAGGCTGCCGAATTGCCTCCGCAATGTGGCGCTTTGGTGGTAAGTCGTCTCGGTGAGCTTCAAAATCTGTTTACGGGACGGTAGGTATGATAGCGGGACGCCGTACGTAAAATGGTGCAAAAGTGAGTATTATATGAAAAAAGTGGCCGTCGGCTTGTAGCTAATCCAAAAAAAAGTCCGATATTTGCACTTGCAAAATCCGCACCCTTTGTGTGGAAGAGCTAAGCTATTGCATATCATAAGGTTATAACAGAAATAATAAACTCAACGACAATGACAAAAGCCGACATCGTTAACGAAATCTCCAAGACTACCGGCATTGATAAGGCCAATGTGCTTGAAACTATCGAGAAGTTCATGGAAGTTGTGAAGGACTCTCTTGCCCATGGCGAAAATGTATATCTCCGTGGCTTCGGCAGCTTTATCGTAAAGACCCGTAGCGAGAAGACCGCCCGCAATATTTCCAAGAATACCACTATCATCATCCCCGAACACAAGATTCCCGCTTTCAAGCCCGCAAAGGTGTTCATGGAGGAAGTGAAGTAAGATTCGCGGTATTTCCCCCTTTGACAGTCAACCTCTAATTAATAACCCATAAAATCTGCTTAAAATGCCCAGCGGAAAGAAAAGAAAAGGCCACAAGATGGCAACTCACAAGCGCAAAAAACGCCTCAGAAAAAATCGTCATAAGAAGAAGTAAGTGTCGCAGCACCTCTGCGCTACCTGACAGCCCC